>CAXTUT010000018.1:0-19308 GCA_964247465.1 uncultured Caulobacteraceae bacterium
GCGACCGCGTTGGCGGTGTCGTGGAAGCCGTTCACGAACTCGAAGCCCAGCGCGATCAGCAGCGCCAACCCCAGCAGCAGGAAGGCGCCCACAGCGATCGGCTCGCCCGCGCCATAGGTGCGGATGTCGCTGGCGATGCTGTAGATGGCGTAAGCCGCTCCCGCCACAAGAACGAGGAAGAAGCCGAAGGCGCCGGCCGGATGGACCTTGCCGCTGAGGTCGATGTTGAGCGCCTTGGCGGTACGCTGTTCGCCCGCCGAGGGCGCATCCGCTATTCCAGCTGTCGCCATCATCCCGCTCACCACCAAGGTCGACGGACGCTCTCACGCCGCGCCGGCCGCAGGGATGAATTTTCTATGAAAAGCCGCCTGGTCACGCGTCCCACGGTCGGGCTTGGCCATCGATCTCGGCGGCGCGGCTCCCGGCTTCCGAAAAGTCCGGGAGCTGTAAGAAAGACTGGCGACGCCGCTTACGCTGTATCGGCGGAGTCCGCACCGATTAACTCTGCCGGTCAACGCGGCCTTAGTGCGGTGGGGCCAGGATGGCGGGTGGAGGCGTCCTACCCATGCCCGCATCGACCTGGACCCGAGCGGGAGCGCCGCGGCCGCTGGCGGTGGCGATCGCCGCGCTCGTGCTGATGTGGGCGGCCCTGGTCAACGGCCAGCCTTTTTTCACGCCGGACACCCAGGCCTATGTGCGCGGGCCCGACGTGGCGGTGGTCAAGCTGCTCGGCGCGCGCTTCGCGTCGCCGTGGGCGCGTCAGGAGCCGCCAAGGATGCGGCCGGTATCCGCCACGGCGAGCGCTGGCGGGTCCACGACGGCAAAGCCAAGCCACTCCTACGACGACAAGGAGGTGCTGGCCGGGCGCTCGATCTACTATGGCGCGTTGGCCTACCTTGGCCAGCTCACCGGCGGGTTCTGGCTGAGCGTGTTCGTCCAGGCGCTGGCGGTGGCCTGGCTGGCGGAGATGGCGCTGCGAGCCTCAGGCGAGCGGCGCATCGGCGCCTACGCCGCGGCCGTGGGCCTGATCGCCTTCGCCACGCCTGCGCCCTTCTTCATCGCCGACCTGATGCCCGACGTCTGGTCAGGGGTGGCGATCGGAGCCATGGCGCTGCTGTTCGCCCTGCCCGCCCGGCTGACCCGGCTCGACCGGATTGTCCTTGCCGCCCTGACGGCGTTTTCGGCCATGGCGCACAACTCCCACGTGCTGGTCATCGCAGGCGTAATGGCCTGCGGCGGCGCGGGGTGGGCGCTCACCCGCCGCACCGCGCCCGACCCAAGGCCGGCGCTCGCCATAGGCGCGCTCGCGCTGGCCTGCGCACTGGGCGGAACCGCGCTGTTCTCGGCCATGGTGAAGCACTCGGTGGGCGCAGCTCCGATCACGCCGCCGTTCCTGACCGCGCGGGTGATCGCCGATGGTCCGGGGCGGCTGTACGTGGCCGAACATTGCGGCGCGCAGCCCTTCGCGGTCTGCGCCTTCGCCGACCGGCTGGCGGGGACCGACACCGACGGCTTCCTGTGGGACGACAACCCCAAGACCGGCGTCTTCGCCGTCGCCACGCCCGAGCAGCGCCGGGCGCTGGCGACCGAGCAGGGCCGCTTCGCGCTGGCCTCCACCCTCGCCCATCCCTGGCTGCAGATGGAGGCCTCGGCGAGAAACGTGGCGCTGCAGCTGGTGCGGACCGACCTGGAGGACTTCGACTACAAGCCCAACGTCCTGGCTGACCTGCGCGCCGACCTGCCGCCCGAGCACCGGGCGCGCCTGGAGCAAAGCTTGGCCGCCCGTCGCGGCTGGCCGATCGGGCCGTTGTGGGCGGAGCAGGCGGTGGTGATCTGGCTGTCGCTGGGCCTGATCGGCTGGAGCCTGCTCAGCCGCGCCGCTTCGCCGGACCTCGGCCGTTTCGCGCTGCTGGCGGTCGTGGGGATGCTGGCCAACGCTGTGGCGTGCGGAGTGCTGTCGGACCTCTACGGCCGCTACCAGGCGCGCTGCATCTGGGTGCTGCCGCTGGCGGCGGTCGTGATGGGGGCGCAGGCGGTCGCGTTACGGCGTGGGAGCCGTGTCCAGCCCATCGGCGTCGTTCCGGCCAGCATGTAGCGGCGGCTTAACGTCGCCACAGGGTAAGGCACGGCTGAAAGGCGGCGCTCAGCCCATCTTGAACAGGTCCGCCCAGCGGCGCTCCTCGCGGTCGCGCCACGCGCCGCGGTGATAGGCGTCCGAGGCGATCAGGGGGACCACGGTGGTGGCCTCGGCGAAGACCATCTGCTCGAAGGTCACGTCGACCTTGCCCCAGGAGCAGGCCTCCTTCAGCGTGGAGGAGGAGCAGGCACCGTCGCGCACGTCGGCCACGGTGATCTGCACGGCGTACTTGTGCATCTCCGCCTCCTGGCCGAGGATTTCGGCACAGACGACGGTGTCCTGGGCGAAGTTCTTCGGCACGCCGCCGCCGACCATGAAGAGAGCGGTGGTCCCGGCGGCCATCTTCACCTCCGTCAGCTCTCGGAAATCGGCGACGGAGTCGATGGAGACGTACGGCTGGCGGGCCTTGATCTTCTCCACCTGGTGCTTGACCAGGCCGAAGCCGGCGGATGAGTCGCTGAAGGCCGGGCAGAAGATCGGGACGCCGTGCTCATAGGCGGTCTGGATCAGGGAGCCGGGCTTCTTGGCGCCGCCGTCGGCGAGCCAGCGGCCCATCTCCCAGATGAACTCTCGCGAGGAGTAGGGGCGGGGCTCCAGGCCGTCGACGATCTCCTTGATGGTCTGGTCGCAGCTCTGCAGCTCCTCCTCGTCGATGTAGGTGTCGTAGATGCGGTCGATGTAGAGGTCGCGTAAATCCCGGTCATCGACCGACGCCTGCGCCTGGTAGTGCTTGAAGCCCAGCGCCTCGAAGAAATCCATGTCGACGATGGAGGCGCCGGTGGCCACCACCACGTCCAGCATCCGGTTCGCCGCCATGTCGCGGTAGACGTGCATGCAGCCGGCTGCCGAGGTCGAGCCCGCCAGCGTCACCCAGACCGAGCAGGGCTTGTCCTCGTAGGCCATCGTCAGGATGTCGGCCGCCCGCGCGGTGTCGCGCGAGGTGAAGCTCATGGCGCGCATGTAGTCGATCACCGGGCGCGCGTCGTAGGCGGTGATGTCCACGTGCTGCACGGTCTTGGCCAGCAGCTCGGCCTTGCGGTTGGTCTGGTCGGGAGAGACGGGAGCGTTCATCGTCTTCGGTGTCCTTGGCGGGGAAGAGGTGAGCGCCCGTCGTTGACCGGACGGCGCGACGGCGTCTGATGGAGAGGGACGGCCGCCCCATCCTTCGACAAGCTCAGGATGAAGCGGTCTACTGAGGCCTACGGAGAAGTCGGGCGCGAGTGCGTGGAGAATGGCTCAACGGCCGGCAAGTTCGGCCTCATCCTGAGCTTGTCGAAGGACGAGGCCGAACCGCAGGCCGCCTATTTCCGCCGACGCCTACGCCGCGAACGTGACGAGAGCTTGACGACCTTGGTCTCGGCGACCGCGGGAGCGGCCTCGGGTTCCTCGGGCGCCAGGCCGTACAGGCTGGCCATGGGGGCGTCGTCGACCACCACCGTCTCTACGTCGCCGAAGCCGTTGAAACGGGTCGCCATCGCGACGCCGTAGGCACCCAGCATCCCGATCTCGATGTAGTCGCCCTCGTCCACGTCGTCCGGCAGGAAGAAGGGGCCGGGCATGTGGTCGATGCTGTCGCAGGTGGGGCCGAAGAACGCGAACGGCTTGACGTCCGAGGGGGCCTCTCCGTCGCGCACGAGCTTCACCGGGAAGGGCCACCTGGAGTGTGTCGCATCGAACATGGAGCCGTAGGAGCCCTCGTTCAGATACAGCGACGAGCCCTTGCGCAGCTCCACCCTGGTCAGGATCGAGGAGGCTTCGGCCACCAGCGCCCGGCCGGGTTCGCACCACAGCTCGGTGGTCTCGTGCACCATCATCTCCTCGAAGCCCGCATGGATGGCGTCCATGTAGAGCTTGAGTTCCGGCGGCTGCATTCCTGGATAGACCGAGGGGAAGCCGCCGCCGACGTCCACCACGTCGGCGAACACGCCCGCGCGGACCAGCGCCCGGCTGACCTGCGCCATCGCCGCCTTGTAGGCGTAGGGGTTCATGCATTGCGAGCCGACGTGGAAACTCACGCCCATCAGCTCCTCGGTCGCGCGGCGGGCGGCGAGCAGCAGGGCGGGCGCGTCCTCGGCCGACACGCCGAACTTGCCGGCGAGGGCGTACTGCGCGCCCTCGGTGTTCACCGCCATCCGCACGATCAGGTTCAAGTCGCGCGCGTCGCCCGTCTCCTGCAGGATCTTGGCGAGCTCCTCATGGGTGTCGAGCGCGAAGGTGCGCACGCCGAACTCATGATAGGCGCGACGGATGGCGGCGCGGCTCTTGACCGGATGCATGTAGGCGAGCCGGGCCTGGGGCGCATGAGCGCGCACCAGCTCGATCTCAGGAATCGACGCGACGTCGAACGACCGCACCCCGTTGTCCCACAGGGTCTGGATGACCCATGGGCTCGGGTTAGCCTTCACCGCATAGAAGACGTCGCCTTTGAACTGTGCCTGGAACCAGTTGGCCGCTACGGCAACGACGCCAGGACGCACGAGTGCGACTGGACGTTCGACGGACCGCTCACGGACCAGGTCCAGGGGCGTATGGTAGTTTCCCACCTCACGTAAACCCCTATGGATGTTGAACCTAGACCGGCGTTAGCAGCACTCTTTCGAGCGTTGATCGGGTCCGCCGGGAGCTGCGAAATAGGGTCGCCGGGCCCCCGTGTAAAGCGCTTATCGACCCCGGCGGGAGCGGTGCGTCAAAAAAGTCCGTAAGCCCTTGTAGGGGTAAGACTTTATTGATGTTCCTGAACGGCCTCGCAGGCTCCCGCCCAGCGTCCGCCGCGTGGCGTTGCCTAGCTGTCGTATCCCGGCAGGCGGCGGTCGAGCTTGCGCAGCAGTCCCGGCCAGCCGAGGCGCGCCACGCCGCTCATGCCGGCGCGCTGGCTGGTTTGGTCCTGCACGGTCATCTGGGCGGCTTCGGGCGCGATCAGGATGCCAGCGCGACCGCCCGACAGCGCGGCGATCTGCTGGGCGCAGGCGCGCTCCAGGAAGAACATCAATGTCCAGGTCTCCGCCGCCGAGCCGCCGACGCCCAGCGTGCCGTGGTTGCGCAGCATCATCAGCGACCGGTCGCCGAGATCGGCCACGAGCCGCTCTCGCTCGTCCAGGTTCAGAGCCACGCCCTCGTAGCCGTGGTAGGCGAGGCGCGGGATGACGATCAGGTGGTTTTGGCTGATCGGCAACAGGCCCTCCGCCTGGGCGGAGACGCCCACGCCCGCATCGGTGTGCAGGTGCATGATGCACAAGGCGTCAGGCCGCGCGGCGTGGATGGCGGAATGGATGGTGAAACCCGCCGGATTGATCTTGTAGGGCGTCTCCATGACGATCTGGGCGTCCAGGTCGACCTTGACCAGGCAAGATGCGGTCATCTCGTCGAAGTAGACGCCGTAGGGATTGATCAGGAAGTGGTGCTCCGGCCCGGGCACGCGCATGGAGATGTGGGTGAAGATGGCGTCGTCCCACCCGTGCAGCGCCGTCAGGCGGTAGAGGGCGGCGAGTTCGACCCGCGCCGCCCATTCCTCGGAGGTGACCTGCCCCTTGACCGAACCGAAACCCGCCGCTGATCCGTCCGCCATGGTCGTCTCCAAACGTCAGTCTGCAGCCTTGGACGTCCTTCTGGACCCTTAGAACTTGGCCCGCAAGGTCGCGCCGAAGGTGCGCGGGGCGCCCAGGAAGGCGTTGATCAGGCCGGTGGCGTTGGTCGGCGCGTTCTGGAAACCGGAATCGAAGGCCACCTGCTCGTAGTTGGTGTTGAACAGGTTGTCGACGAAGAACTCCACGTCGTACTGGGCGCTCTCCGGGCCAAAGATCAGGCGGGCGTCTGTGACGGTGTAGGCCGCCTGCAGCTTGCGCGGGTCTTCATCCGAGCCGGTATTATAGTTGGAGTTATATTTGGCTCCGGCGTTGCCGCGCAGCATGAACTCATGCGGCAGATGGTAGGTGTAGGTGGCTTCGATCGAGGCGGAATATTGCGGCGCCAGCGGCAGACGCGAGCCCGACGCGCCGAGGAAGCCCGAGGTCTGCAGCACGCCCGAGGTCGAGCCGCCGTCACTATGGGAGAAGCGGGTGTTAGCCACGGTCAGGCCACCCTGGAAGCTCAGGTCGTGGATCGGACGCCAGAGGAAATCGGTATCGATGCCCTTGCTGTAGACGTAGGGCAACGAGTCGACCACGAACACCAAGCCATTGAACGTATTGTATTGGAAGTTGGAGAACTTTTCGTAGAACAGCGTGGCGTTCAGCAGCAGCTTGCGATCAAACAGCGTGGTCTTGGCGCCGGCCTCGATGGAGTCTGAATACTCCGGCTTGAAGAAGGTGTTGGTGTTGGCGGTCAGTGCGGTGATGTGCTGGAGGCCGCCGGTGCCGAAAGGATTCACCGGCACGGTGGCCACGGGGCAGGGGCCGCCCTGCGTCGCCGCGATGTCGTTGGGACAGCCGGTCCGATCAAGGTTGAAGCCGCCCGCCTTGAAGCCCTTGGCGTAGGACAGATAGGTCAGCACTTGCGGGTTGAAGCGGTAGACGAGCTTGCCCGTGCCGGAGGTGTTGGATGTCGACTCGGCCTGATGGTTGTTGAAGTTGTTGAAGGCCGGGCTCTCGAACGGCAGACAGACTGTGTTCAGCAGCGCCTGGGGAATGAGACCGATCTGGGTCAGCGGGCTGCTGTCCACAGCGCTACAGCCCTGACCGGTGCCGATATTCTGGTTGCTGCTGTTATCGACCTTGTTATCGATGGTGTAGCGAACCCCGATGTTGGCGTCGAGCTTGCTTGTGATGTGCGCGGTCTCGTTGGTGAAGATGGCGTAGGTGTCGTCGCGCTGGCGGTAGCGGTCCACGCCGCCGTCGCCGCCTGGGAACACTGCGTTCGGACCGAAGGTCTGGGTCAGGAAGTTCGGATTGGGCGCGCCGCTCGAGATCGTGCTGAACAGGTCGCTGAGATAGGTGCCGAACTGGTCACCGAACAGCAGGGCGAAGTTGTCGCGAAGATACTCGTTCGAGTAGAAGCCGCCGACGAGGTAGTCTAGCTTGCCGTAGGTGCCGGCGAAACGGATCTCCTGACTAAAGTCTTGGAACTGGGTGCTGTTCTGATCGCCGACGGGCAGCTGCAGCAGGTCCGCGTTGCTGAAGTCGACGTCGTTGCCGTCGATCAGCTTCCAGTTGCGGTAGGCCGTGATCGAGGTCAGCGAGGCGTTGATGCTGGGAAGCCTGTAGTCGACCTGGACCGACACGCCTTCGTCGACGATGTTTTGGGCTTCGGGCCGGTTGCCGAAGGCTTGCCGGTTGTAGGGGTCCGCCTGTTGGGCCTCGCCGCCGCCCGATGGGGCTAGGCCGGCGATCAGGTTTTGGGCGTTGATGGTGCTGACGCCCGGGTCGAGCGGCCCGCTCTGCGCCTTCTGCACCGCGGCGCAGCAACGTTCGTCGCGATGGCTGTAGTCGCCAATGATGCGGATGGAGAGGTCGTTGACCGGCTTGATCAGCAACTGCGGCCGCAGGGTGTAGAAGTCCTCGTTCTGGCTATCGTCGTTGGTGTTTGGACCCTGACCGGTGACCACCGAGTAGAAGCCGTCGCGCTGGCGGTCGGCGAAGTAGAAGCTGCCCGCCACCATGTCGCCGAACAGGGGGCCGTGCACTTCGACCGAGCCGCCGATGGCGTTGTAGTTGCCGGCCGTGAACTCGGCGCTGCCGCCGTATTTGAAACTGGGCTCGGCGGTGGTGATGCTGATGACGCCGGCGGAGGTGGACTTGCCGAACAGCGATCCCTGCGGGCCCTTGAGCACCTCGATCTGGTCGACGTCGCCCAGGTCGCCGAAGCCGACGCCGTTTCGGGGCCGGTAGACGCCGTCGATGACCACGCCGACCGAGGACTCCAGCCCCGGGTTGTCGCCCACGGTGCCGATGCCGCGAATCCGGGCGGTTGTCGTGGCCTCTGACGCCGTGGAGGTCACGGTGAGGCCAGGGGTGAGTTTGGACAGGTCCTTGATGTCGCGCACGCCGCTGTCCTGCAGCAACTGCTTGTTGACGACCGTCACGACGATGGGAACGTCTTGGAGGTTCTCTTTCCGCTTCTGGGCCGTCACCACGATGGTGTCGACCGTGTAGCCACCCGAGGCCCCTGCGACAGGCGCCGTCGCGGGGGCGGCAGGCGGGACGGAGGTCTGGGGCGTCGTCGACCCTTGCGACGCCGCGACGCCCGTCGTGCTGGGCTGGGAGGGCGTACTGGCGGCCGGCCCGGGCTGGGTCGCGTCCTGAGCCCACGCTCCGGTCGCAGACAGGCTCGCCGCCGCAAGGGCCAGCGACGATGCGGTCACCCGCATGAGCGCGCGCGTGTTCATTTTCATCCCCTTGTGAGCGCGGCCTTGAGCTGGGCGCGCCGTGTATTTCGCCATCCTTACCGCAGGCGCGTTCCGCGCTGCCAGAACGCGCGTGTCAAAAATGACAGATGCGACTTGAAAAGCACACAATGTCGCCATACCAGAAACCTGACCGGCGCGAGCCGTACGTTGTGCGGTAAGACGTTACTCACGAACCTTGAGTTCGAGGGCGTATGGCGATCGCTTCGACGCACCCATCGCCTAAACGAAGAGCTGGCCGATCCAGGCGGCGGTCAAGGCGGGCTTGTCGGCACCCTCGATCTGCATGACGACGTCGGCCAGTTGCTGCAGCTGGCCCGGCCGCTTCTCCTCCACCGACGCCAGGACCGAGGATGCGCGCACGCGCGAGCCCGAGCGCACCGGGGCGACGAACCGCACGCGCTCGAAGCCGTAGTTGACACCCATTTGTATTCCCGACGGCAGCGGCCGGCCCATGCTCGCCTGCAGGCGCGGCAGCAGCGAGAGCAGCAGGAAGCCATGGGCGATCGTGCCGCCGAACGGCGTCTGGGCCGCGCGCACGGGATCGATGTGGATGAACTGGTGATCGCCGGTGACCTCGGCGAAGCGGTCGATCATCGCTTGATCCACCCGCACCCACTCCGACAGATACGGGCGTCCGATCTCGCCCTGCAGCTGCTCCAGCGCCGATGTCGCCATGGATCTCAAGCTCCTCTATCTACCCGCGCCGCGGGCGGTGCGGCGCGGTCTTGCGTGGGTCCGCCGCCTAACGGGGCGACGCCGCACGCGGTCGCGGCCGACTGCCCGCCTCTCCCAGCGCGCGGTCGTCGAACAGGCCGTAGGCCAGTGCCGAAGCGTACATCGCCACCGCCTGGGCCCGCGACCAGGGCCGGGCCCAGTTCTGCAGCTCGTTGGCGGCGTTGAGCATGGCCATGATGGCTTGGCTCGCGATCATCGGATCGACCGCGCGCATCGAACCCTCGCTGATCCCGTCCGCCAGGGCGCCGGCGAAGCGCAGCGCCATCCGGTTAGACCGCTCCATCACCGCGGGCCGCACGTCCTGGGGCAGCGTCTGCAGCGCGGTGGTGCGCAGCAGGGGCCAGTCGCCGGAGAACTGGATGTCGAGCAGGGCGGCGATCGCGGACGACAGCCGCCGCCACTGATCGCCCCCCCCCGCATCGGCGGCGCGCTGAGCCTGCGACACGCGCTCGTAGCTGCGTTCGAAGCATTCGAGCACCACGTCGTTCTTGGCGTCCATATGATGGTAGAAGCTGCCTTTGGTGACCTTCAGCTCCAGCGCGATGCGCTCCACCGACGCGCCGCGATAGCCCCGCTCGCTGATCAGCCGGGTGGCGACGCGCAGGAAGTTGGCGCGGCCGGGATCGAGCGCGTCTCCCGCCGCGCCAAGGTCGAGCGGCGACGGCTCCCACGACGCATCGGCCAGAGCCACCCCGTGCTCAAGCACTTCAAACAGCCGCCGCCGCACCCGGGCGTAGTCCGCCACGGAATAGCGGTCGAGCCAGGCGGGAAGCCAGAACACCGCCTCCATCAGCACCTGGGCGCGCGCGGTCTGCAGCGCCTTATGGGCGCTGTCCTGCGGCTCTCCGAAGAAATCGCGCACGCCCCGGAAGATCGCCGAATAGTGACGGGCCAGCGGGCCCCGAGCCGGCTCGTCCAGGGCGCGCATGTCCGACAGCACCGCCATCGGCCGCTCCTCGCCGCGGCGGATGCGGGCGCGCAGCTCGAAATGCAGCCCGAGATAGCGGTCGACCCGTGCGCGCGGATCCGGTTCGGCGGCGGCCTCGCGCACCATGGCCTCCAGCCGGGCGAGCGCCTGCTCGAACACGGCGGCGGCCAACTGCTCCTTCAGGCGAAAATAGTAGGTGACGCTGGCGGTGTTCAGCTTCACCCGCTGGGCCACCTCCACGAACGTCATGCCCTTTACGCCGCGCGCGTTGATCAGCTCGGTCGCGGCGTCGAGGATCAGCTCACGCTTGCGCTCAAACCGGCTCGGCTCCGCTGCGGAGCGAAGGGCGAAAATCGGCGTCGGCGGACCCGCGTCTAAGGTCATGACGGCGATAGTGCCCGATCCGGCCGCCAGGCGCTATCGGCGCGCGGACGCATCTGGAAGATCGGGTATGCTGCGCACACCGCGATTGGGGCTGCGGCGCACATCGCCGGCGGCTCGCATCGCTCGCGCAGCCGGGTCACGGACGGCTTCAGCCAGCCTCGGCTCAACGCCGCCGGCTCACTCCGCGGCGGCCATCGGCGCGACCGGCTCGAACAGCTTCCTGAGGTCGGTCTTCAGGATCTTGCCGTTGGCGTTTCGGGGCAGGGTCTGCTGGCTGAACAGGATGCGTACGGGCACCTTGAAATTGGCCAGTCGCGCCCGGACCCAGGCCTGCAGCTCCGCCTCGCTGGCGTGCTCGCCGGGCGCCAGATGCACCACAGCCGCAGGCTCCTCGCCGAAGGTGCGGTGCGGCAGGCCGATCAGCGCCGCATCGGTCACCGCCGGGTGCTCGTAAAGCACGTTCTCGACCTCGGATGAGTAGATGTTCTCCCCGCCGCGGATCACGATGTCCTTGCTGCGGTCCACGATGTAGCAGAAGCCCTCGGCGTCGAGCCGGGCGATGTCGCCGGTGCGGCACCACCCGTCCACGAAGGTCGCGGCCGTGGCCTGCGGGTTGTTCCAGTAGCCCCTCACGATCTGGGGCCCTCTCGCCCACAACTCGCCCACTTCGCCGACCGACAGCTCGTGGGAGCCGTCGCGGGCCATGATCTTGAGGTCGGCGACGGGCAGGGCCGGCCCGCAGCTGTCGGGGCGATGCAGGTAGTCCTCCGAGCCGTGGCTGGTCACCGTGGCCGAGGTTTCCGTCATGCCCCAGCCGTTGCTCGGCAAGGCGTTCAGGTCGCTGCGGATGCGGCGCACCAGCTCCGGCGCGGACGGCGCGCCGCCATAGGAGATGGTGTCCAGGGAGCTCAGGTCGTACTTGTCGCGGTCGGGATGCTCGAGCAGCTGCCAGGCGATCGTCGGCACGCCTCCGGTGATGTTGATCCGTTCGCGCGCGATGAGCTCCAGAGCCTTGACCGTGTCCCACTTGTGCATGAACACCAGCGCGCCGCCGCTGGCGATCGTGCCCATCAGCGCCGCGTGACAGGCGGTGACGTGGAACAGCGGCACCACGAGCAGCATGGTGCGCGGGCTGGGCGGCGGCGGCGTCTCGCCACGCCGCATCGCGGACCGCTCGCCCACATAGGCGGCGGCCATGACACAGGCCAAGATGTTGCGATGGCTGCCGAGCGCGCCCTTCGGAGAGCCGGTCGTGCCGCTGGTGTAGAAGATGGTCGCGGGGTCGTCCGGCGCGATCTCGGTTTGCGGCGGCTCGGCTGCGGGCAACTCGGCGTAGGCCGAGGGCGCGCCGATGACGTCCTCCAGGCGGCGCGCCGGCGCACACGGCGACTGGGCCGCGCGCGACACCAGCGCATGCTTGAGCGCCGGTAGCTCCGACAGGTGGGGCGAAATCCGCTCCCAGCGCTCCGCATCGCAGATCAGCACCGAACTGCCGGAATCGACCAGGCCGTACTTGAGCTCCGCGCCTGTCCACCAGGCGTTCAGGGGTGTGGCTATGGCGCCCAGGCTGGTGATGGCGAACAAGGCGACCGGCCACTCGGGCAGGTTGCGCATGGCCAGAGCCACGCGGTCGCCCTTGCCGACGCCGAGCCGCGCCAGCTCGGCGGCCAGGGCGGCGCTGGCGCGAAACAGCGCCTCATAGGTGACCCGTTCGTCCTGGTAGACCACGAACGTCCGCTCGCCGTGAGCGGTGCGCGCCATGCGGGCCAGCACAGCCAGGTTAGGGGGCTGGTTCTTCCAGCTGCGCGTCGCCACGCCGGCGATATCCACGGTCTCCATCTCGAAGCGTTGACCCGGAGCGCACAGGACAGCCTGGACTTCGGCTAGGGTTGCGGCCGGCCAAGCCGGCGCGGGCGGTTCGCCCGAAGCGTCCAGAAGCGTCACGTCTCCTCCAATCTCGCGCGCAGGCTGTCGAGCCTGAGCGCGGTCTGGCCCAATGGCGATCTGACCGGCCGTCTTTTGGGCCTTGATATTGTCGATTTCGAGCCATGACAAGTTCGTCAACCCGGTGTTCGCGGCCCAGGGCTGTCCAAAGCTCGAAAACCGGGTATGCAGCCCACCGGCGTCGACCCGGCGATGCGGACAGGAGATGCGCTATGACGGTCATCACGACCCACAAGGATAGGGACGTGCTCGTCGTCGTGAGCGACAACCCGCCGGTGAACGCGCTGGGCGTCGCGGTGCGCCGCGGCCTGGTCGAGGCGATGGCCGCCGCCGCCGCCGACGACAGCGTCAAGGCGGTGGTGATCGTGGGTCATGGCAAGACCTTCTTCGCTGGCGCCGACATCACCGAATTCAACAAGCCGCCGCAGGAGCCTGGCCTGGGCGACGTCGTCGGCGCCATCGAGGCCTCGTCCAAGCCCGTCGTCGCCGCCATCCACGGCACAGCGCTCGGCGGCGGGCTGGAGATCGCGCTCGGCTGCCACTACCGGGTCGCGGTCCCATCGGCCAAGTTAGGCCTGCCGGAGGTCAAGCTCGGCATCCTGCCCGGCGCCGGCGGCACCCAGCGGCTCCCCCGCGTGATCGGGGTCGAAGCCGCCCTGCCGATGATCGTCTCCGGCGACCCCATCCCCGCCAAGAAGGCGCAAGGCCTGGGCCTGGTCGACAGGATCGTGGGCGAGGGCTCGCTTGAGGCGGACGCCGTCGCCTACGCCCGCGAGATCGCCGGCCGCAGCGATCATCCCGTCACCAGCAAGCGCACCGACAAGATCTCCGGAACCGATCCGGCCGTATTCGACCGCTTCCGTCAGGAGAACGCCCGCAAGCTGAAAGGCTTCGAGGCGCCGGAAGCCTGCATCCAGGCGGTTCAGGCCTGCGTCGACCTGCCCTTCGCCGAGGGCATCGCCAAAGAGCGCGAGCTGTTCATCAAGCTCGTCACCGGCGTTCAGTCCGCGGCGCTCCGCCACAACTTCTTCGCCGAGCGTGCGGCCGCCAAGATCGACGACGTCCCGCCCGACACCAAGCTCATCCCGATCAACAAGGTGGGCATCCTGGGCGCCGGCACCATGGGCGGCGGCATCGCCATGAACTTCCTCTCCGCCGGCATAGCCGTGGTGATGGTGGAGCGCGAGCAGGCGCCGCTGGATCGCGGCGTCGGCGTGATCCGCAAGAACTACGAGAACACCGCCAAGCGTGGCCGGCTGACGGCTGATCAGGTCGAAGCCGCCATGGGCAAGCTGACGCCGACCCTGTCCTACGACGACCTCGCCGACTGCGACCTGGTGATCGAGGCCGTCTTCGAGGAGATGGGCGTCAAGAAGGACGTGTTCGGCCGCCTGGACGGGATCGTCAAACAGGGTGCGATCCTGGCGTCCAACACCAGCTATCTGAACATCGACCAGATCGCGCTCGCCACCAGGCGGCCGGAGGCGGTGATTGGGCTGCACTTCTTTTCGCCGGCCAACGTCATGCGGTTGCTGGAGATCGTCCGCGGGGCCAAGACGGCGCCGGACGTGCTGGCCACCTGCATGGCGCTCGCCAAGAAGATCGGCAAGGTGGCCGTGGTTGCGGGCGTGTGCGACGGCTTCATCGGCAACCGCATGCTTTCGCCCCGGCAACGCGAGGCGTTCCGCCTGATCCTGCAGGGCGCGCCTTATGAGCGGGTGGACCAGGTGCTGCTCGACTTCGGCTTCCCCATGGGCCCGTTCCAGATGAGCGACCTGGCGGGGCTCGATCTCGGCTGGAACAAGGAGACCTCCAAGGGCGCGAGCATCCGCGACGTGCTCTGCGAGCGCGACCGGCGCGGCCAGAAGAACGGGCGCGGCTTCTACGACTACGACGACAAGCGCAACCGCACCGTCTCGCCCGAGGTGCAGCAGATCATCGCCGACTTCGCGCAGAAGTCCGGCGAACCGCAGCGCGAGATCGGCGACCAGGAGATCCTGGAGCGGCTGCTCTATCCCATGGTCAACGAGGGCGCGCTGATCCTGGAGGAGAAGATGGCGCAGCGGGCCAGCGACATCGACGTGGTCTGGCTGAACGGCTACGGCTGGCCGGCCTGGACCGGCGGCCCGATGTTCTGGGCCGACACCGTAGGCCTGGACAAGGTCGCCGCGGGGCTAGGGGCGCACGCCCCGTCCATGGACAAGGCGTTCCGCATGTCCTCGCTGCTGAAGTCCAAGGCGGCGGAGAAAGGGAAGTTCAACTCATGAACGTCGCCGTCGACCCCATCGAGACCTTCCGCGCCGAGATCTGCGCATGGCTCGAAGCGAACTGTCCCGCCGAGATGCGCCAGCCCGTGCGAAGCGAGGCGGACGTCTGCTGGGGCGGACGCAAGCAGAAACTCAGCGCACCCCAGCGCCAGTGGCTGGACGCCATGGTCGCGCGCGGCTGGACCGTTCCGGACTGGCCGGCGGTCTATGGCGGCGGCGGCCTGTCCCCGGCGGAGGCCAAGGCGCTGCGCGAGGAGATGGCCAGGCTGCGCTGCCGCAGCCCGCTGAACTCCTTCGGCATCTCCATGCTCGGGCCGGCGCTGCTGAAGTACGGCAGCGAGGCGCAGAAGCTGGACCACCTGCCTCAGATCGCACGCGGTGAAATTCGATGGTGCCAGGGCTATTCGGAGCCGGGCGCGGGCTCCGACCTCGCAGGCCTGCAGACCTCGGCGGAGGACGCGGGCGACCACTTCGTGGTCAACGGGCAGAAGGTGTGGACCAGCTACGCCGATCAGGCCGACTGGATCTTCTGCCTGGTGCGCACCGACAGGTCGGTCAAGCAGGGCGGCATCAGCTTCGTGCTGTTCGACATGGAGTCCGCCGGCGTTTCGACCAAGCCGATCCTGCTGATCTCCGGCTACTCGCCCTTCTGCGAGACCTTCTTCGATGACGTGCGCGTGCCCAAGGCCAACCTGGTCGGCGAGCTGAACAAGGGTTGGGACGTCGCCAAATACCTGCTCGGCCACGAGCGGGAAATGATCTCCGGCATGGGCCTGTCGGCGATGGGCGAGCGCGGCCTGCCGCGCATCGCGCTCGACGCCATCGGCGCCGAGCCCGACGGCCGGCTGGACGACCCGGTGCTGCGCGCGCGCATTGCGACCTTCGAGGTGCGCGCGGCCGCCTTCCGCGCCATGAGCGAGCGCTTCATCGACGAATTGAAGGCGAAGAAGACCCATCCGGCTCAGCCCTCGATGATGAAATACTACGGTACCGAGCTGAACAAGCAGCGCCACGAGCTGATCATGGCCGCCGGCGGCTCCGACGCGCTGGAGTGGGAGAGCGAGGCCAGCGGCTCCGGCGGCCGGGCGCGGGCCTGGCTGCGCACCAAGGCCAACTCCATCGAGGGCGGCACCTCGGAGGTGCAGCTGAACATCATCGCCAAGCGCATCCTCGAGCTGCCGGGAGCCTGACGCCGTGCCGCTGTTCCTGAACGACGATCAGACCATGCTGGCCGACACCGCCCGCCCCTTCCTGGCCGAGCAGGCGCCGGTCGGCCACATGCGCGCGCTCCGCGACGCCAACGACCCCACCGGCTTCTCGCGCGAGCTGTGGCGCCAGTTTGCAGAGATGGGCTTCACCGGCGTCGCCGTGGACGAGGCGGACGGCGGCATGGGCCTTGGGCAGGTCGAGGCCGGCATCATCCTGGAGGAGATCGGGCGCAACCTGACGCCCTCGCCCTTCCTGTCCACCGCCGTCGGCGCGGTCGCTGCGCTGAAGGGCGCAGGCGCGGGCCAGCGCGAGCGCTGGCTCGGCGCCGTGGTGGCGGGCGAGGTGGTCGCGGCCCTGGCGATCGATGAGGCGGCGCACCACCGCCCCAGCCGCATCGCGCTCAAGGCCGAGCGGTCGGGCAACGGCTTCCGCCTGACCGGCGAGAAGCGCTTCGTCGCCCACGGCCACGTGGCCGACCTGATCCTGGTCGCCGCCAGGACCGCCGGCGCGCCGGGCGAGACCGACGGGATCACCCTCTTCGCGGTGGAGAAGGACGCCGCCGGCCTGACCGCCAGCCCCGAGCGCCTTGCCGACGCCAGCCTCGCCTCGCGCCTCGCCTTCGAGGGCGTGGAGCTCGACGCTGACGCCGTGGTCGGCGAGGTCGACGGCGGTTGGGCGGAGCTCGGCCGGGTGCTCGGGGCTGTGCGCACGGGCGCGGCCGCCGAGATGCTGGGCGTGGCAGGCGGAACCCTGGCCATGACGGTGGATTATCTGAAGCAGCGCAAGCAGTTCGGCGTGGCCATCGGCAGCTTCCAGGCGCTGCAGCACCGCGCCGCCCACCTCTACAGCGAACTGGAGGTGACCCGCGCCGCGGTCCTGAAGGCCCAGCAACTGCTCGACGCCGGCGATCCGGAGGCGGAACGCGCCACCCACGTGGCCAAGGCTATGGCCGGCCTGTCCACCACGCTTGCAACGCAGGAAGGCGTGCAGATGCACGGCGGCATTGGCATGACCGACGCCTACGACATGGGCTTCTATATGAAACGCGGCCGGGTTCTCGCCGAGATGTTCGGCGACAGCGGCTTCCATGCCAACGCCCTAGCCCGGCTGGACGGATACTGACATCGACCATCTCATCTTCCGGGATTTGGAAAGCAAGCCATGACGCGGACCAGCATAGCCGGCCTGTCCACCGCCCGGCTGGAACGCGTGACCGATCTGCTGCAGAACCAGTACGTCGGTCCGGCCAAGATCGCGGGCTGTCAAACCCTGGTCGCGCGCCACGGCGAGGTCGCCTACAGTCGCAGCCTCGGGCTCATGGACCGGGAACGCGGCAAGCCGTGGGCCGACGATACCGTGGCGCGCATCTACTCCATGACCAAGCCCATAGCGTCGGTGGCGCTGATGATGCTGTGGGAGCGCGGCCTGTTCCAGATCGACGATCCGGTGTTCAAGGCGCTTCCCGAATGGCGCGGTCAGCGGGTCTGGGTCTCCGGCGAGGGCGAGGCCATGCAGACCGAGGCGGCGCACCGCCCGGTCAGCTTCCGCGACATCCTCAGCCACACCTCGGGCCTGACCTACGGCGCCCTGCTGGAGACCATCGGCGCGCCGACGACGAGCGATCCGGTGATCGCCGCCTACAAGGCGCTCAAGGTGCGCATGGAGCGCGACGAGGACCTGGACGCCTTCATCGCCAAGCTCGGCCGGCTGCCCCTGCGCTACCAGCCCGGCCAGCAGTGGATGTATTCCCTGGCCACAGACGTCGTCGGCGCCCTGGTGCAGCGGATCTCCGGCAAGCCGTTCGACGTCTTCCTGCAAGAGGAGATATTCGAACCGCTCGGCATGGTGGACACCGGCTTCCACGTCAGGCCCGAGGCCGTTGGCCGTTTCGCGGCCTGTTATGCGCGCAACGCCGACAAGACCACCGTGCTGCAGGATGATCCCCAGGCCAGCCCCTACCTCCAGCCGCCGGCCTTCCTCTCCGGAGGCGGAGGGCTGGTCTCCACCATGGCCGATTACCACCGCTTCTGCGAGATGTTGCGCCGGGGCGGGGAGCTTGACGGGGAGCGGATCATCGGGCCGCGCACCCTGGCCTTCATGACCCGCAACCACCTGATCGGGGGCAAATCCCTGGCGGAGCTCTCCATCGACAGCTTTTCGGAGACCACGCCCGCGGGGGTCGGCTTCGGCCTGGGGTTCGCCATGGTCACCGACGGAGTGCGGGCTGGAACGCCGAGCGAAGGCGACTACTTCTGGGGCGGCGCGGCCTCCACCGCCTTCTGGGTCGATCCAGTGCAGGACCTGATCGTCATCTTTCTCACCCAGCTGCTGCCCTCCACCACCTTCAACTTCCGCGGCCAGCTCAGGAGCCTCGTCTACAGCGCGCTGGAGGACTGAGGCCGCAGGACGTATCGATCGAACGCAGACCGGGAGCGGAACCGCATGGCGGCTCACATGGAGTTTAAGGGGCGCACGGCCCTGATCACGGGGGCAGGCGGCGGCATCGGCCGCGCGGTCGCTGTCGCCCTCGCGCGGCGCGGCTGCAACCTGGCGCTGGCCGACATCAACGGGCAGGGGCTGGCCCACACGGCCGAGGAGATCGGCGCCGTCATCGCTTCGGGCGTGCGCGTCACCCGCCATCGCCTCGACGTCTCCGACGCCACAGCCGTCGCGGCCTTCCCGGAGCAGGTGCTGGCCGAGCACCCCGGCGTCGACCTGCTGGTGAACAACGCGGGCGTTGCGGTCGGCGGCACGTTCGAGCAGGTGTCGGCCAAGGACTTCGAGTGGCTGTTCTCCATCAACTTCTTCGGCGTGGTGCGCATGACCCGCGCTTTCCTGCCGACGCTGCGCGCCAGCCCCGACGCGCGGCTCGTCAACCTGTCCAGCATCTTCGGCATCATCGCGCCGCCGGGCCAGACCGCCTATGTCGCCAGCAAGTTCGCCGTGCGCGGCTTCTCGGAGTCCCTGCGCCACGAGCTGAAGGGGTCTTCGGTCGGGGTGACCGTAGTGCATCCCGGCGGCGTCGCTACCGCGATCGCCCGCAACGCCCGTCCGCCCGCCGGGGCCACGCCGGAGCAGATGGAGCCCCGCGTGAAAGCCATGGAGGCCAAGCTGACGCTCTCGCCCACGGTGGCCGCCGAGAAGATCATCGGTGCGGCGGAGCGTCGCCGGCCAAGGGTTATCGTGGGCCTGGACGCGCGCATCGCGGCGGCGGCCGAGCGGGTGGCGCCGGTCTCCTACTGGAAGCTTCTGGGCCGGGCGGTGAGCGCATGAGGCGGCCGGCGCTCTCCCTGCGCGGCGGCGTTGGCGCGCTGGGCGTCGTCGGCGGCGGAGAACAGCGCCAGGCCGCCGCCATGGCCCGGCA
>CAXTUT010000019.1:0-16278 GCA_964247465.1 uncultured Caulobacteraceae bacterium
TGGGCCCGTATACCCTGAGGCGATGACCGACCTTCAGCACCGCCTGAACCTTGCGCCCGGCGCAGTGGTGGTGGCGCGCGAGCCCGTCCGGTTCGGTTTGGGACCGCCGCGCGGGGCGCTCGCCACCCGTCTGCGGTTCCACGACGAGCACCTGTTGATCTCCCCATTCAAGGTGGCGGTGCGCCGGCCCGACGGCCGGTGGCTGATCGCCGCCTCGCACGAGTCCTTTCCGACGGTGTGGCAGCGGCGGATCCTGCTCTGGTTCGTGCTGAGCGCAGCGGCGTTGGCGCCGATCGCCTACCTGTTCGCCCGCAGGCTGGCGGCCCCCATCGGCCAGTTCGCCGCCGCCGCCGAACGGCTGGGCCGCGACCCCGGCGCCGCGCCTCTGAGGCTGCAGGGGCCGCCTGAGGTCCAGCAGGCGACGAGCGCCTTCAACGAAATGCAGGAGCGCCTGCGCCGCTACGTGGACGACCGCACCGCCATGGTGGGCGCGGTGGCGCACGACCTGCGCACGCCGCTGACCCGGCTGCGCTTCCGCGTCGAGAGCGCGCCGGAGGCGTTGCGCGACAAGATGGTCGCCGACGTGGACCAGATGGACGCGATGATCTCTTCCGCGCTCGCCTTCGTGCGCGAGGCCACCGAGCCCGGCGAGCGCAGCCGCCTGGAGCTGTCGTCCCTGGTGGACAGCATCGCGGTGGAGATGGCGGAGACGGGCCTGAACGTGGTCGCCGACAGCGCCGCGCCAGTGATCATCGACGGCGACCCGATCGCCCTGCGTCGGCTGGTGACCAATCTGCTCGACAACGCGGTGAAGTTCGGCTCCTGCGCCATGGCCCGGGTCTATCGGCAGGACGGCGCGGCGGTGATCGAGGTGGACGACGACGGGCCGGGCATACCCGAAGCCCAGCGCGAGCGCGTGTTCGAGCCGTTCCATCGCGGGGAGCCGTCGCGATCGCGCGAGACCGGGGGCGTCGGGCTCGGGCTCGCGGTCGTGCGCTCAGTGGCGCGCGCTCACGGGGGTGAGGCGGCCTTGTCGAACCGCGACGGCGGGGGCGTGCGCGCCTGCGTGCGGCTGCCGCTCTGAGCGCTTGCCTGCGCCCGCCCCTGCCCCGTAGATCAACCCATGTTTCAGCTCCTGCGCCGTTCGACGGTGATCCTGCTCTGCGCGACCCTGTGCGCGTGCGCCAGCGACGATGAACCCCATCGCGGTCCTGGCGGCGGCCCGCCGCGCCGGCTGCCGAACGTGTTCATCAGCCCGGCCGGCGAGCCGTTCCGCGCGCCGTTCGGCGCCCCCTATCCGGTTGTCGCCTGGTTCGCGCGCGCGGACGCCAACCGTGACGGCCGGTTGACACGCGAGGAGCTTCGCGCCGACGGCCTCGCCTTCTTCGACAGGCTGGACAGCAACCATGACGGGGTGATCGACGGGCTGGAGGTGCAGGATTACGAGCAGACGGTGGCGCCTGAGATCCTGCCACGCATCGAGAGCCTGCGCTCTGAGGAAGGCGTCGACACCTCGCTCACCTTCGGCGATCCCAGCAACACCGAAGATCGCCCCAGCCCCCGCAGGCCGCAG
This sequence comes from uncultured Caulobacteraceae bacterium, assembly GCA_964247465.1. GTDB lineage: Bacteria > Pseudomonadota > Alphaproteobacteria > Caulobacterales > Caulobacteraceae > CAHJWH01. The sequence continues at coordinate 1,574 of CAXTUT010000019.1, forward strand.
AAGGCGGAGCGGCCGAGCGCCATGCCCCGGGGAGTCGGCGTCCAGGGGGCCGCCGTCTACTCGCTGATCAACACTCCGGAACCCATTGCAGCGGCGGACGCACAGTTCGACGGGCGCATCACCCGCACTGAGTACGCCGCCGCCCTGGATCGCCGCTTCGACCTGCTGGACAAACCGGGGTTGGGCTATCTCACCCTCGCCAGCCTACCCAAGACGCCGCTGCAGATCGAGATCCTGAAGCGTCGCAAGCGCGCGGAGAAAGAGGCGCACGATCGGGCTGGAGCCCCGCCCCAGCCCTGACCGGCAAGGGGTTGTGCGCCGCTTCGGCTCAGCGCCGGGTAAGCAGCACCCCGATGATCAGGCCCGCGGCGAAGGCTGACGCTGCGGAAACGCCCACTGTGACGAACGGCTTGGTCTGCACCGTGTCCCGCAGTACGTCCGACTGGTCGAGCGCCCAATCCCTGGCGACGCCGGCACGATCGGCCGTCCACTCCCGGGCTACCCCGGCGTGGTCGGTGACGGCCTTCTTGATCTGGTCCGCCGTCTCCGACAGGTTGCGTGCACCCTTTTCGGCTTCCGCCGTCGCGGCCTGGACCTTGTCTTGCGTCGCGTCCGTCATGTCTCGCCTCCATGGCCAAGCTGGCTCGCCGGAAACACCGTCGAAGGCTGGGGGTTCCTGGCGGAGTTGCTAGGCCTGCACCGCCTCGCGAGGCGCCTCGTGGAAGAACAAGGCCTGACCGATCAGGGCTTTCACCGTATCTTCCCGGAAGGGCTTGGTGATCAGGAAGGCTGGCTCGGGCCGGTCGCCGGTGAGCAGGTGCTCCGGAAAAGCGGTTATGAAGATCACCGGGATGGCGAAGCTGCGCAAGATGTCGGCGGCGGCGTCCAAGCCGCTGGAGCCGTCAGCGAGCCGCACGTCCGCCAGCACCAGGCCCGGACGGGTCTCCTGCGCCATGGCGACCGCCTCGCCGCGCGTCGCCGCCACGCCCACCACAGTGTGGCCGAGTTCGCGCGCGACGCGGGTTAGATCCAGCCCGATGATCGGTTCGTCCTCTATGATCAGGACACGCGCTGCGAGTTGGCGCTGCAGCGCGACGTCGGCGGAGGCGAGCAGGGCCTCGACCTGGTCTATCCCGCATCCCAGCACCTCGGCGGCCTCCGCCGGGTTGAATCCCTCCATCGTGGTGAGCAGCAGGGCCGCCCGCTCCTGCGCAGTCAGCGTCTGCAGCCGCAGGTCGGCGCCAAAAGCGGCGGCGTCGGGAGAGGCGCCGTCCGCCATTCCTCGCCAGATGTCGTGCAGCGCCGCATAGAGCGCAGAGCGAACCGGAAGTTGCTCCTGGAGCTGGACCTGACCGGAGAGAAGCCCTTCCAGCGCATCCTGCACCAAGCCGTCGCCCTCGGCCTGAGAGCCAGTCAGCGCCCGTGCGTAACGCCTGAGGTAGGGAGCATGTCGGCCGATCTGCCTGGACATAGACCTTGCCTCGCCCCGGCCCGTCGAACTGAACGGCCCCACGACCTCGACTTCGCCAGCAGCGGAACGACGCCAAAACTCCAAGGTTCCGATCCCACTTGGCCGAGCCTCAAGGCGCCGACGTGGTGATACTAGGATAGCGTGACAGCATGTTTCCGCGGGCAATCCGCCACTGTGTCGTCCTGTCCCACCATCCTCGCCGCCATGGCGCCGGCGCCTCCACGCAGGTCGGCGGCGGCGAACCGGACGGTCTCCCCGATCGTTGCCATGCAGGTATCAACGGAGATTAGGATGTCAGACCTGCCACCCCCGGAGACCGCGCCCGCCGCGCCGCAGCCCGATCCGGAAATCTTCCCACCGGCGACGCCGCAGGAAGCGCCCGCCACCGCGCCGACGCCCGACGACGGGCGTCCCTACGACCTTTAGCTCCCCCGGGCGGTCCAATCCGGACCGGGAACTTCGCGCCTCAGCCCTTGGTTACCCGCCACGTCCAATCCGCAAAGCCAAGGGTGAAACCGATGTCCCAGCAGCCGGAAACGCAAGGCGGCAAGTCCAGCCGCGGGTTCGCATCCATGGATCGCATCAAGCAGCGCGAGATCGCGCGCAAGGGCGGCGAAAGTGTGCCCAACGAGAAGCGCAGCTTTTCCCAGAACCGCCAACTCGCCGCCGCCGCCGGCCGCAAGGGCGGTGAGGCGTCGCAAGGCGCGCGCCGCCGACCGAGCTGAGGTATGCAAGGCCGTCCCTGCGGACGGCCTTGCATCGGCGCGCGATCAGTCCCGCGCCAGACGCAGGCCGCTGAACTGCCAACGCTGGTGCGGCTGGAAGAAGTTGCGATAACTCGGACGCACGTGCCCTGACGCGGTGGCGCAGGATCCGCCCTTGAGAACCATCTGATTGATCATGAACTTGCCGTTGTATTCCCCTACCGCTCCAGGTGCAGCCTTGAAGCCGGGGTAGGCGAGATAGGCGCTGGCCGTCCACTCCCAGACATCGCCGAACATCTGAGCCAAGGCCCCGCCGGGACTCGATCGCGGCTCCAGACCCCAGTCATCCAAGAACGCGCCGGCGTGACCGGCGCCGGAGGCCGCATGCTCCCACTCCGCCTCGAGCGGCAGGCGGCAACCGCTCCACCGCGCGAACGCGTCTGCTTCGTAGAAGCTGATATGCGTCACAGGCGCCTCGCCCCTCAGCGCCTCCAGGCCGTAAGGGCCGAATGCGCTCCACCCTTCCTGCGCACGTTCCCAGTATAGGGGCGCGCTCCAGTTTTGCGCCTGCCGGCAGGCCCACCCGTCGGAAAGCCACAGATCGGCGCGGTCGTAGCCGCCGTCATCCATGAACAGACGCCATTCGGCGTTGGTGACCAGCCGGTCGGCGAGTTCATACGGACGCAAGAGCACCTGGTGGCGAGGCCCTTCGTTGTCGAAGGCGAACCCCCGCCCGTCATGTCCGACCTCAACCACCCCGCCTGCAAAGGCGCTGAAGGTGGCGGCTTCGATGCGAGGCGTCGACGGAGCTGTCGCTGCGCTGGCGCGCGCGGCGTAAGCGGGTTTGAGCCGGTTTTGTGCAAACAAGTGCAGCACGTCGGTCAGCAGCAGCTCTTGATGCTGTTCCTCGTGCGCAAGGCCGAGCGTCACCAGATCGGCGTCCGCATCGCTCAGCGCCCCATGCGCCAGCAAAGCGTCCATGGCGGCGTCCACGTGGTCGCGATAGGCCATCACCTCGGCCGCGCCTGGCCGCGTGATCAGACCCCGCGCCGCGCGCGGCTGACGCTCGCCGAGCGCCTCATAATATGAATTGAACTGATACTGGAACGCCGGATCGAAGGGCTCGGCTCCCCTGGGCAGCAGGAAGAAGGTCTCGAAGAACCATGCCGTGTGGGCCAAGTGCCACTTGGCTGGGCTGGCGTCGGGCATGGATTGGGCCACCATGTCCTCGGGCGAGAGCTGAGCCGCAAGCCGGCGCGAGGTGGAGCGCACGTGGGCGAAACGCGCTCGCAATGCATTATGGCCGCCACGAAGTGAGTCACTAGACAATGATAAGTTATCGGACGAGCCGACCGTATCCAACGGAGTCACGACATCTTCATCCTGTGCAGGAAGCCTTTAAAGGCGGAACGGATGGATAGAGCGCACGTTTTCCATTCGCCTCGGCGTAGAGGTGCGTTCGGGTTGATTTCGAATGATGGAAGTCGAACCTTGCAGCGTCTACGGCGTCCCCGGGCAGGCTTGCACCCCGGCCGCTGCAGGGTCGAAACACAGCGGTTACGCCGACGGCGAGACTCACAAAGTCTGCGCCTTGGTCGGCGATCCTTCCACTTGGCGCGGGGACGTCATCAGCCTGATCCCCGCGCTTCGCGCCTTCGCCTGGTCGCTCAGCCACAACAGCGCCGATGCGGACGATCTGGTTCAGGACACCCTGATCAAGGCATGGACCCACCGCGCCAAGTTCGAGCCGGGCACCAACCTGCGAGCCTGGCTGTTCACCATCTTGCGCAACACCTACTACACGGCGGTTGTGCGCAAGCGTCGCGAGGTGGCGGACGAGGATGGGCGCCACGCGGCGACCCTGAGCGCCGCCCCAACCCAGGATTGGAGCGTGGCGATGCGCTCGCTCCGCGTGGCCATGCTGCAACTGCCTCACGAACATCGCGAAGCCCTGGTGCTGGTCGGCGCTGCGGGCATGAGCTACGAGGAAGCGGCTGAGATCTGCGGTTGCGCGCTCGGAACCATCAAGAGCCGGGTCAATCGCGCACGGACACGCCTGCTTCGCCTCATGGACGCCGATGGCGTGGAGGACACCTTCGCAGGCCCGACGGCGGGAGTGGCGCCGGTCGTGAAATAGCCGGTCAGCGGCCGCACGGTGAACGTTGGCCGCAGCATATCTCCCCCCGCTCGAAAGCCGCGTCCAGGGCCTCGGCGAGTTCGAGCCACCTGTCCGGTATTGGTCCCGTCGTGAGACCATCGAAGTGGACCTTGAGCTGGTCTCCAAGCGGTTCGTTCGCCGGCGCGATCGGACCCTCCCGCGAATCTGCCGACCCGAGAGGCTGCCACATGCAACGCGCTTCCCTGGACAATTTGTCTCAGCCGGTCGTAGCAATCCGGTCACCCAAGGTAAACCCCTCAGCGGCCGCAGGCTTGGAACCGTCATCCGACAGGCGCTGTTCTTGCAACACAACCTGCGGAGAGGATTACGGAAATGGCTGACTGGAACCGTGGCGATTGGGGGCGAGGCGAAGGTGGGTCCTCAGGAGACGGCGGCGCAGGCGACTGGCGCGGCGGCCAGCGTCCGTCTGGCGACTCAACGCCTACACAGGTGGGACGGCCAGGCGGTACAGATCGCAGTGCCCCAGATCGCAGTGGCCCAGATCGCGGCGGGCAAGCTCCGCGCCAAGCCGGCGGCGAGCGACCGGCGAGCTATGAGCAGGGCCCGGCGCCCTTCGAGCCGGGCGGAGCGGCGGCCTCGGGCTACGGTCAGGGCGGCGACACCTCCTTCGGCCAGATGGCGAGCGGGTCTTCGGACAACGGCCTTGGAGGTTACAGCGGGGCGAACGTCGGCGGATGGGGACAGCCGAACCTGAACTCGCAGTGGGGCCAGGGCGGCTATGCGCCGCTGAACCAGGGCCTGGATTACGGCCAGGACGGCGGCCGCTTCGGACCTGCGGGCTATGACACCGGCCGGTTCGGCGCGGCGCCGCGCCAACGGCCGCACGACGCGCACCACGCCAGCTACCATCATTGGCGCGAGACCCAGCTCTCCGCCCACGACCGCGACTACGCCCGCTGGCGCGAAGAGCAGACCCGCCGCTACGACGAGGACTACGGCTCCTGGCGCAACGAACGCCATTCCGCCTTCAGCAAGGAGTTCGAGGGTTGGCGTACAGGCCGCGGCGGACAGGCCGGCGGCGCACCGCCGCAGCCCCATCAACCCGGCGCCGCGTCGAGTGCGGCCAGTTCGGCGTCCTACGCTTCGCCCGACGCGTCAGGATCTTCGCAAGCCGGCGCATCGGGCTACGCTCATGGGGCGAATCCGACGTTGGCCAACATCGCCGACGGCCATGCGGGTCAGCATCACGCCCATCACGATCACAAGGCGGAGCCCGAGAAGGACTAAGCGGAACCCGCGTCATCGCCGACCCAGGCCGAACGCTCGTCTTCCGATCGGGAGACGGGCGTTCGTGCATGCCGGATCAGGCGGCGGCGCGGATCCGGTCACGCGCAATCTCGTCGGCGATCACGCTGGTCGGGCGTGACTGCGCAGCGGAGGCGTCGAAGATCTCCTCCAGGGTCTGCATCAGCCGGTCGAGCTTGGACTCGACCCAGTCTGGGTCAAAGGCCTCCCGCCGCTCCAACGCCCGGATTTCCGCGGCCACGTTGGTGATGCCGCCGCCGTTGATGACATAGTCGGGCGCGTAGAGCAGGCCGCGGTCGAACAGGATCTGAGCGATCCCTGGCGCCGCGATCTGGTTGTTCGCGCCGCCTGCGATCACCCTCGCCTTCAGCCGCTCGAGCGCGTCGGCGGTGATGGCGCCGCCCAAGGCGCAGGGCGCGAACACCTCGACCTGCGCATCCACGATCGCCTCGGGCGCCACGATGCGCGCGCCGGTCGCTTCGGCGACGGCCCGCACCGCGTGCGGGTCGACGTCGGCGATCACCAGCCGGACGCCGGCGGTGTGCAGCTTGAGCGCCAGGATCGCGCCCACGTGTCCTACGCCCTGAATCGCAACGCTCAGCCCGTCCAATCCGGAGCCGAACGTCCGCTGAGCGGCGGTCCTGAGGCCGCGAAACACGCCCTCGGCGGTCATGGGGCTGGGATCGCCTGAGGCGGCGGCGTGACCATCCAGCCCGGCCACGAACCGGGTGCGCCTGCGGGCATGGACGAGGTCGGCAGGCGAGGTGCCAACGTCCTCCGCCGCCCAGTAGCGGCCGCCGACCGCCTCCACCGCCAGGCCGAACGCCTCGAACAGGGCCGGCGACTTGTCCGTGCGGCTATCGCCGATGATGACCGACTTACCGCCGCCGAGATCGAGATCGGCCATGGCGTTCTTGTAGGACATGGCCCTCGACAGCCGCAGCACGTCCTCCAAAGCCGCCTCCGAGGAGGGGTAAGGCCACATGCGACAGCCGCCCGCCCCTGGTCCGCGAGCGGTCGAGTGCACCGCAATGATGGTCTTCAGGCCTGACGCTTCGTCGTGAAACGCCTGAACGCTCTCGTGTCCCTCAAAGGCGGCCGAATCGAACAAGGTCATTACGCTTCGTCACGAGCATTACTGGCAGAGCCCGCCATCATCGAAAACATGATAGACCAATCCTTCGTGACACATTAGGTGCGGTTAGACGTCGTGTAACCACAGCATATGATCATTACTATAGCTTCGTCACATTAGCGTTTAGACAAGCGACCGCGACATGTGAACCACGGTTATCGATTGACCGCCAGGCAGTTGCAGCAACTCTCGCTCATCTTCCATGTACCCGTGCCGAACGTAGAAGGGGACGCCCGTCAGCGTGGCTCCCATTGCGGCGCAAGTGAAGCCTGCGGCACGAGCAGCCGCCTCGCAGGCGCCAAGGATGATCGAGCCCACGCCCTGGCGCGCAAACTCAGGATCTATGAAATAGGCTCGGATGCGCGCTGGGTCTCTCGCGGGATCGATCCGCTCTCCGGTGTCGCCATGGACCTGACCGCCGTGCAGCGCCCTGCGGTTGGACCAGCCGCCCGCGCCCGCAAGCCGCCCCTCGGGCGTTTCCACGACAAAGTAGCTCTGGTCTTCGATCAAGCCGTGATCGACCAGGAACACCTGCCCTATGGCGCTGTCCCGCTGCGCCTGGGTGTAGTCTGCCGCCTGGAGCCCGTGCACCGAGCGTTCGATCAACGCTGCAATCGCAGCTGCGTCGGCTGAAGTGGCGAGACGAAGGGAGAGCTTGGACGACATGGCGTTCAGACCTGGTATGCCGTGAAACTAGGACATCTTCGACAAGCCCGGTATTGGGCTCTTTGGCGGAGGGCGGGTTAGCGGCTCCGCCCGACCGCCGCAAGCTCAGCCAACGCCTGCGACCCGGGGAGACCGGTGGAACGGGATCGGCGGCGCACCGGATGGCGGCGGCGTGCGCGGATCGCGGATGAAGGCGAGCGCGTCCTCCAGGATCCGCCTGCGGCGCAGATCACGCAGAAGCAGGTGCCAACCCGTACCGTAATAAGCGCTGTGATCGGTGGACTTCATCCGGCGCGCGGCGTCGAAGGCGGCATGGGCGGGGATGATATCGTCGTGGGCGCCGTACTGGTACAGCACCGGCGGCTTCACCTGGCCGATCTGGTCCTGCGCCGCCTGCATCAGCTCGACGAGGCCGTAGATCGCGTCGACCCGGGTGTCGAAGATCATGGTCCGGTCCAGCCCCATGCGCCGCAGCTCCATCAGGTTGTCGGACGCGCGGATGCGACGAGCCAACCAGTTCGGCGCGGTGACCGTGGACCCCGGCGCCACGTGCGCGGCGACCCACAGCAGCACGCTGTTGGCCGCGCCCTGCTCCCTCCATCCCCAGACGGCGGGAGAGGCCAGCACAAGCCGGTCCGCCGCAGGGGGCGACGACGAGGCGCAGGCCACGATCCCGACCGCTCCGCCCATGCTCTCGCCGACGATGGCCACGATGGCCGAGCGGTGACGCGCGCGCACAAGCGCGCAGGCGGTGTGCAGGTCGTCGGTCAATAATCTTTGGCCGGCCCACACGCCGCGGCCGGGCGCACCGCCGAAGCCGCGCTGGTCGTAGGCGTAGGTGGTCACCCCCCGTGCGCCCCAGTAAGGACCGGCCAGCCCAAAGGCGGCCGAGTAGTCGTTCATGCCATGCAGGCCGACGACGACGGCCCAGGGCTCGATCGGGTCGCCCTGCCCATCCGTGGCCTCCCAGACTTTCATGGGGAGGCGCGCGCCGTCGACGGCGACGAGCGCATCCCGCTCGAGCCGAGGCGCGGATGGAGGCATGAGGCTTGCGCTGCGCCCCTGCACCAACGGCTGACAGGCCGCCACGCCCGCAGCGCCTACGGCGCCGAGCAGCGCGCGCCGCCGCGCCGCCGATGCCGGTTCAGCCGGGCGCATCGGGCGCACCCAGGCGATAGACTCCCTTGAAGCCATCGGGATCGGCAGGCTTGCCGTGACGCAGGATCACCAGTCGACCGCGACGCGCCAGCCCAATGGCGGTGGCGCGCACCTGCGGCAGCACGCGCCGCCACTCCTGCGCCGCAGCCTGACGCGCGACCTGCTCAGGCGCGATGCTGCGCCCGGGGGCCGCCTCGGCCAACAGCTTGAAAATGACGGCTTCGAGGTCGTCGTTCAGAGGCGATCCGGCCTGTCGGCCACTCCGCTGAGCGGCGAAAACAGGTTGATCATCGATCCCCCAAACTGTAACAAGGGCTGTATCATTATTGCGTCCCTCCGCGGCGCTTGCAAGGAGGCCGCCATGGCCAAACTCCTGGTCCTCTACCACTCCGCCTATGGCCATATCGAGACCATGGCCGAAGCCGTCGCCGCAGGCGCGCGCGAGGTCGACGGCGTGCAAGTCGACATCCGGCGCGTGCCCGAACTGGTCAGCGAAGAGGTGGCTAGGGCGGCCCACTACAAGCTCGACCAGGGCGCCCCCTTCGCCAAGGTGGACGAGCTGGAAGGCTACGACGCCATCATCATGGGCTGTGGCACGCGCTACGGCCGCATCGCCGCCCAGCTCGCGAACTTCCTGGACCAGACGGGCGGGCTGTGGGCGCGCGGGGTATTCACTGGCAAGGTCGGGTCGGCGTTCGGCTCTACCGCCAGCCAGCACGGCGGCCAGGAAACCACCTTGATGAGCCTGATCACCAACATGATGCACTTTGGCATGGTGATCGTGGGCCTGCCCTACAGCTACACAGGCCTTGGCGTGCTGGACCAGGTCAGCGGCGGCACGCCGTACGGCGCGACCACGATCGCGGGGTCCGACGGCTCGCGTCGGCCGAGCGAGAACGAACTCGGCGGCGCCCGCTTCCAGGGTCGCCACGTGGCCGAGATCGCCCGCAAGCTGCACGGCTGAGGCGGCCGGCTATCCGGTCGCCGCCCAGCCCTCGTTGGCGGCGGTGGTTCCGCCCTGCCCCAGCCGTCGCTCCTCGGCGACCATGTAGTCGCGCGTCAGCGGCAGGGCGTCCACCCGTTTGGAGAGCTGGATTTGGAAGTTCATCATCCCGAACCAGCGGAACGCCGCTTCGCTTGAGACCAGGTAGAATTCCCACATCCTGCAGAAGCGCTCGTCATAGATCCTGGCGATCTCCTCGCGCTGCGCCTCGAACCGGCGTCGCCACTCGCGCAGGGTCTGGGCGTAATGCAGACGCAGGACCTCCAGGTCGGTGACCCACAGACCGGCCCGCTCGATCGCCGGAAGCACCTCCGACAGCGAGGGCACATAGCCGCCTGGAAAGACGTACTTGGCGATGAAAGGCTGGGTTACGCCCGGCGGTGTCGCGCGTCCGATCGCATGCAGGAGCATGACGCCGTCATCCGCCAGCAGCCGCGCTGCGGTGTCGAAGAACTCCTGGAAGTGCGGCAGCCCGACGTGCTCGAACATGCCCACCGACACGATGCGGTCGAACGGTCCGCGCAGGTCGCGGTAGTCGCGCAGCTGGAAGTCCACCCGATTGGCTAGTCCCTGCGCCTGCGCCCGCCGCTCGGCCACCGACAGCTGCTCGGCGCTGAGCGTGACGCCCAGCACCTGAAGTTCCGGCGACATATGGGCCAGCGTCAGACCCAGCCCGCCCCAGCCGCACCCGATGTCGAGCAGCCGCCCCTGGGCCGGCAGCTGGAGCTTGGCGGCGATATGGGCCTTCTTGGCCGCCTGCGCCCGCTCCAGCGTCTCCCCGGGATCGGCGTAGTAGGCGCAGGAATACTGCATGTCCGCATCCAGGAAGCGGCGGTAGAGGTCGTGGGAGAGATCGTAATGGTGGGCGACGTTGCGACGCGCGGCCTGCCGGCCGTTCATCTGCCGCAGACGGCGGCTCAGGGCGTAGCGCCACCGGGTCAGCACCCCGTCGGGCTTGCGCCAGAAGCGGGGATTGCGCGAGACCAGGTGAAGCATGTCGTACATGCAGCCCTGCTCGAACACCAAGTCCCCGTCCATGAAGCACTCGCCGAGCTTCAGCTCCGGGTTCATGGCGATCTTCAGCGCCGCGCCTTGGGCGAGGCGGATGGCGATGGGCGCCCCGGTGCCGTCGCCGAAGCGGAGCGGCCGGCCATCGCCTCTGTCCACCGTCAGGTCGCCCACGTCGACGGTCCGACGCAGATAGCTTTCGAGCACGCCTCCCCTCCAAAGCCGCCCACGACAGGCGGCCATAATGGCCAAGCCTGGCGTGCGACGCCATCCCTTAAGCAGGCGGCGCGCTGTTACGCCTCCACGCCCACCCCGATCGGGCAGACGACCCCCGTGCCGCCGATGCCGCAATAGCCGCTCGGGTTCTTGGCGAGGTATTGCTGGTGGTAGGCTTCGGCGAAGTAGAAGGTCTCGGCGGGCTTGATCTCGGTGGTGATCGAACCCAACCCGCGGGATTTCAGCGCCTCGGCGTAGGCTACGCGCGAACGCTCGGCGGCCTCGGCCTGGTCGGCCCCGTCGGTATAGATCGCGGAGCGGTATTGAGATCCCCGGTCATTGCCCTGGCGCATGCCCTGGGTCGGATCGTGACCCTCCCAGAAGGTCTTGAGCAGCGTCTCATAGGACACCTGGTCGGGATCATAGACCACCAGCACCGCCTCGGTGTGCCCGGTTCGGCCGCTGCAGGCCTCCTCGTAAGTCGGATTGGGCGTGGCGCCGCCAGCGTAGCCCGCCGCGGTCACCCACACGCCCGGCGACTGCCAGAAGATGCGTTCCACGCCCCAGAAACAGCCCATTCCAAACTGCGCGGTGCGCAGGCCCTGGGGATAGGGCCCCTTCAAGGGCCGGCCGTTGACGAAGTGACGCGCGGCCGTGGGAATCGGCTCGGCCCGTCCCTTCAACGCCGCCTGGGCCGTGGGAAGGTCTGAGGACTTGCGGCTGAACAGCATGGCGCGGCTCCCGGATTGCACTGGAGCGCATATAGGATCGCTTCGCCAGCGGCGCAGCCTCACCGTTCGAGCGGCCCTTGCGGAGCGGATCGCGAACGGTATATTCCGCGCCCTTCCGGCCGACCGGCGCTTTCACGCGCCAAGTCGGACGCGACCCGTGGTGGGGTGGCCGAGCGGTTGAAGGCGCACGCCTGGAAAGTGTGTATACGGGAAACCGTATCGAGGGTTCGAATCCCTCTCCCACCGCCACACGGCTCTGAATTCTAGAGAGAATACGCGCTAGAGATTGGATCATAAAAGCCTACCCACAAACGAGCTTTCCTTGATCGAGGTGTTCACCTACCTCCTTCTTGTGCGCGCGTTTGTCGCACGTAGGTTGTTGCTGGCTAGGCTGACGAAAGAAACAATACGAAAAGTTCTGCCGTGTAGGAGATCGCGGGTCTCCACTATCCACCCGCAAAGCCCGACTTACGGCAACTTACGAACGGTCCGGAGGCCGAACCGCTAGCACCCTGCGGATTGCAAGCGAACGCCACTTTTAGCGCGATACACCGGTGGATCGAAGGGATCATGGCCAAGAAAGCGAAAAAGAAAAAGCTTCTGCTCTCTGGTTTGATTCGCCAGATTTTTGAGCGCGCCCCCGAATGCCTCGTCACTTCAAGGGTATCGAGTTGACGGCTCTCAAGCGCAAACTTTGCTTGGCAGACGACCAGATCCTTGACGAGGTGACTTCGGATGCCGAGCTGGAGGATCTTCGAAAGCGGATGGAGGCCGCAGCCGCGTCCATGGATTTCGAGGAGGCGAGCCGGCTTCGGGATCGGATCAGTCTTCTGCGCGGTCAGCCCGACGCGGCGGTAAACAAGGAGATCGACACCTCGGGCCTGACTCGCCAGCGCCCAGGAGCGATGGGGCTCGGGACCAGCGATCAGAAGATGGTGCCTCCAGCCGACTGGAAGCGTCCCGTTCGGCCGGCCCCAATGACGGCTGGGCATCAGACGCCACGACGGCGCCGTTGAGCCACAGCGGCAGCGCCCGATAGCCGCCGCTGGCTTTCCGACCCAAACGCTACTCCCAGCAGGCCTCCGGAGCCTGTCGGGCGGGCCCCAAGAGTCCGAAGTTGGAGGTAGATCGCGTATTGCGGTTGCGTGCCGAAGCGGACATAGCGCACGGCGAGTTCTTGGAGCAAGGCAATCGGCAGTGGTCGACCCATAGCTGCATGCTGGTCTCACGACCGCGTCCACGATGCAGAGCCTGCTGAGCAAGGCCTGTAGCTGTAGCGTTAGCGATGACCTGCGGCCTCGTTGAGAATGACGCGCTCCTTCCAGCGCCGTCGTCACAGGGTGACCGCCTCGCTGATCTTTGTCGGAGCCACAACGTTAGCTCTCCGGACCCCAGCTGCCGGACACCTGGATTTCCAGAGTGCCAGCCTGCGAAGCGGTTACAGGGAAAAGACAATGGCCGACATCACCACGCTGCAAGAACTCTACGTCGATGAGCTGAAGGACCTTTGGTCGGCAAACGACCAGATGGCGAAAGCTTTGAAGAAGATCGGCCCGAAGGCCACAGACGCGCAGCTCAAATCGACGCTCCAGAAGACGCAGGACGGCATCTCAGCCCACACCGATGTGCTCAAGGCCTTGATCGAGGGGCAGGGCGAGAAGCTCAAGAAGGAGCACTGCAAGGGCATGGAGGGGCTCGTTGCAGAAGCCCTGAAGCACACGATCGAGGAGGCTCCCGAGAAGGGACCGGTGCTCGATGCCGCCATCATCGCGCAGTACCAGCGCATGACTCACTACGGCATTACGGGTTTCGGAACCGTTGCAGCGTTCGCCAAGGCGCTCAAGCTTGATGACGACACGAAAAAGCTTTCCGTCGCCGTGAAGGAGATGCACGGGAGCGATGACTTGGTAAGCCACCTTGCCGAGACAGCGGTGAACGTGGCCGCCGCGTCCGTCTGATAATTACCTGTGAGATCACCCGGTGTCGGCGGACGTACATCCGCCGATGCCGGTATGCGGCGCACGGCGTCGCAGCCACGTGCCTATGCAACTTATAAGGCCACGTTCATGGGGAAGCCGTTTAACAGCGACCTAGCTCATGGCGCCCGATGGGAAGAAGCCGCTCGAGGGTAAGGTCTAGCTGGTCCCTTCCGCTCTCGCCTCAGGCGTCGGCTTAGCCTCATCGAATAAGCGCGGCATGAAAGGGCGCTCGACGCATGTCCAAGTCCAGCTCAGGCTCCACTCCGAACAGTGAGACGCCGTCTCCTGAGCGTCCTCATCTGCACCGCATCGTTGCGGACCTGACCGAAGGCGTAATCCTGATCGAGGAGGATCGCCGGATCGTGTGGGCTAACTCTGCGGCGCTGGTCATGCACGGGTGCGCCCAGCTCGATGAGCTTGGCGACACGCCCAAAGCCTACGGCGATCGCTTTCAGCTGGCCTACCGCGACGGCCGGGCTCTACCGACGTCCGAGTACCCGATGGAGCGGGTGATCCGGGGTGACCGGTACGCCGGCCTGGTGGTCACCCTTACCCGAAAGGATCAGCCCGGGCGCGAGCACATCCTGCAACTGCGCGGACTTCACCTACCCCCTGCTGGCGGCGCACCGGGCTGTTTCGCGCTGGTGATCTGCGACGTCACCGCGGCGGTGGAGGCCGAGGAGCGCTTCGAGCGCATGTTCAACGCCAACCCCGCGCCCGCGGTGATCGTCCGGGTCGCCGACCTCCGCTACGTGCGGATCAACGAGGGCTTCCTGCAGCTGAGCGGCCACAAGAACGACGATCTCGTGGGCCACAGCCTCTATGATCTCGACATCCTGGCCGGAGCCGAGCAGCGCGACCTCGCCAAGGTGCGGCTGGCGGAATGGCGCACCATCCCGCAGATGGAGGCCGAACTGCCGCTGCCCGGCGGCGACACCAAGCTGGTGATTTTGGCCGGCCATCCCATCGAGATGCGCGACGAGCGCTGCATCATCTTCACCTTCGCCGACCTGGAGCCCCGACGTCGCGCCGAGGCGGCGCTACGCCAAAGCGAAGAGCGGTTCGCCAAGTCGTTCCGTCTGGCGCCCGTGCCGATGAAGCTCAGCACGCTCGATGGCCACCGCATCTTAAACGTCAACCACGCCTTCCTGCAGATCACCGGCTGGAGCTACGAAGAGGTGGTGGGGCGTAAGCCCGCCGACCTGGAGCT
>CAXTUT010000019.1:16378-19061 GCA_964247465.1 uncultured Caulobacteraceae bacterium
CCGGTGACGGGCGTGCTCGCCCAGGGAGGTCTCAATGTCCATTCTCGCTTGGATCGTACTTGGCGTCGTCGCCGGGTTCATAGGTAGCAAGATCGTCAACAAGACCGGCGAAGGTCTGGTGCTCGACCTTGTGCTTGGCGTCGTGGGCGCGGTCGTTGGTGGTTTTCTGTTCAATACCTTTGGCCACGAGGGCGTGACTGGATTCAACATCTATAGCCTGCTCGTCGCTACCCTCGGCGCGGTGGTGGTGCTGTTCGCCTATCGCCTGATTACGCGCACCGCCTGAGCACCATCGGCCTATCTCGCGCCGCCCCGCGGTGGTGTGATCCTCCAGGAGTGAAGCCATGACCCAGACCCTGACCGGACTGTTCGACCGATACGACGATGCCCGACGCGCCGTTCAAGACCGCGAAGCTGCCGGCGTTCCCCATCGCGGCGGCGGTCCATTAAGGAGTTCGAACATGACAATCAAGCTGATGATCGCGGGGCTGGCGGCAGCCTCCTCTCTCGCTGGGACGGCTCAGGCGGGATGTCTTGGGGGCGCGGTGGTTGGCGGGGTCGCTGGACACTTCGCAGGCCACCATCCCCTGCTCGGCGCAGCGGCCGGATGTGCAGTCGGTCACTACTCCAGTCGGCATCGCCACTATCGCGCTCGGGGCTACGGTCACTACTAAGCGGTATCCAGGAGGTCGGCGCGAGACGCGCTCGATCTCCGCAACGCGCCCTGCACCGACTGCGACTCCGTGATCGAACCACGACATTCTAGAGCGTCTCAGGGACCTTCCGGCAGCTCGCGAGTCCAGGCTACGGGAGGCGCCGCAGCGACATTGCGGACAACAAGCCTTAAGAGCAAACCACCCGCGTAATGGTCAAAGGATCGGGATGAGCGTGCAGGACGAGGGGCGGCCAGCCGCCTGGAAAACCGCCATGGTGGTCACCGCTGTGGTGGCGGTCGGGTTTGTCGCCTGGGCGCTCAAGGGCATCTTCACGCCCTTTGTGCTGGCCATTTTCCTGCTCTTGATGATCGACGGCCTAGCCCGGGCGCTGTGCACGCACATACCCGGCTTTCCACAGCGCCTGGCTACGCCGGCCGCGCTGGCGTTGATCGTTGTCTTCTTCCTCGTCGTGATCTGGATGGTGGCTGACAACACTGCGCAGTTGGTAGGTCAGGCCGGCGGCTACGAACGGCGTCTGAACGCCATCCTGGGTCAGGTAGCCTCCAGAGCCGGCCTTCACGTACCACCAACCGTGGAAGGGCTGATGCATCAGCTCAATCCGGCCAAGTACGTCGGCACGGTGGCTCAGGGCGCCCAGGGCGTGGCTTCAGGCGCCTTCGTCGTCCTGCTGTACCTCGCCTTCCTTGTCGCCTCGCGCGGCAATTTTGCTCGCAAAGGGGCCAAGCTCTTCGGCAATCGCGAATCCCGCAATGACGCTAGCCGCACCTTCCAGCGCATCCGCGAAGGGGTGGAGGGCTATGTCTGGGTGCAGACGGTTGCGGGGCTGCTGATCGCGCTCCCGGCCGGCATTCTCATGGCCGTGCTCGGCCTGGAACACGCCGTGTTCTGGGCCTTCCTGATCTTTGTGGCGAGCTACATCCCGGTGATCGGCGGCGCAGTCGGTACGCTCTTGCTCCCCATCTTCGCCCTGCTGCAGTTTCCCGGCTTCGTGCAGCCGCTGATCCTGTTCGCTGGCCTGCAGGTGATCGGCTTCGTGGTCGGCAACGTGTTCCAGCCGCGCATGCAGGGCTCCAGCCTCAACCTCGATCCGGTGGCGATCTTCCTCGCACTGGCCTTCTGGGGCGCCATGTGGGGTGTCGCGGGCGCTTTCCTTTCCACACCGCTGACGGTCACCGCCATGGCCATCATGGCTCAATTCAAAGCCACCGAGTGGATCGCCATCCTGCTGTCGAGCAACGGAGAGCCGTTCAAGGACACCAAGAGCCAGGCGGCGGCGATCAACGCCGCGGGGTAGATGGAGGCTTTACAAACAAGCCACTCGTCGGCTCGGCAGCAGGGCGCCCCGCCTGGCTGTTCAGACCGTCCGCTTGCCGGAGCCCGGGCCAAGCGAGTGGCGCAGGGCACCTGGCCCGGGCTCCGCGCCCAATGGCGACATGCCGTCCGCTTTAGCTACGCGACCTTCGGACCGACCGCAGGACGCCTGGCCGTTAGCTGTGAATGGCCGCAAGTGGAGGATCAGCTGAGGTCGCTGCGGCGCTCTGAAGCGGACGTCCATCACAGCAACTTCATGAAGGCTGGTCATCGGCAAAGAATGACTGAAGGGAATATTTAGGATTAGATTAGCAGCTATATCTGGTCAGGCGCTCATTGTGCTAGACGGCGATAGTCAGTCACTGATTTCGTTCAGAATGTTGGCGGTAGTGGACTACGGCGGACTGGCGCAGGCGCTCGGCTGCGCGCTCCGTCACGTGGGGCGGTTG
Source organism: uncultured Caulobacteraceae bacterium (assembly GCA_964247465.1). Taxonomy (GTDB): domain Bacteria; phylum Pseudomonadota; class Alphaproteobacteria; order Caulobacterales; family Caulobacteraceae; genus CAHJWH01. The sequence goes on from CAXTUT010000019.1 coordinate 18,816, forward strand.
GCCTACACGGCGGGGCTGGACCTCGCCCTGTCTGTGGGGAAGTGAGCGTCAGAAGTCGCCAGCCTCTTGTGGCCGACCGACCGCGCCCGTCTCGTCGTCCACTTCCACCCACCACTGCGCGCCTAGGGTTGCCGAGCTGATCCGCCACAAGGGCCGGCCGTCCACCAGCCGCACCGCCGCCATGGAGAGCGGGCTGTAAAGTTGCATCGAAGAGGGACCCCGGATTTGCATCCAAGAGGGACCCCT
>CAXTUT010000020.1:0-18654 GCA_964247465.1 uncultured Caulobacteraceae bacterium
GGCAGGTTGTAGGCCTCCGGCCGGTCTGTGAGCAGGAAGAAGGCGTTCAGATACTGCATGTCCCCGGTCGAGCCCGGGTCGCCGGGCGCGCCGTAGGTGTAGGCGGTGGCGACGCCGCGGGCGTGCAGTTCCTCCACCCGCACCTTGGCTCGCGCGTGCAGGTCGTTCAGCTCGCCGAACTGGATGCTGTCTGTCGGGCAGGATTTGGCGCAGGCCGGCTCCAGCCCGCCCTTCAGCCGGTCGTAGCAGAGGGTGCACTTATGCGCCTTGCCGTCGGTCTTGGAGACGTCGATCACGCCGAACGGGCAGGCCGGCACGCAGTAGCCGCAGCCGTTGCAGATGTCCTGCTGCACCACCACCGTGTCGAACTCGGTCTTGAACAGGGCGCCCGTCGGGCACGCCTCCATGCAGGGCGCGTGATGGCAGTGCTTGCACACGTCGCTCATCATCAGCCAGCCGCTCTGGAAGGGGGCCTGGGCGTTGTCGCGCACGCCGTAGCCGGTCTCGGCCGCCGCCCGGTCGGCCTGCGTCTTCTCGATGAAGGCGACGTGGCGCCAGCTGTTGGCGGAGAGCGCGCCGGTGTTGTCGTAGGAGTGACCGGTCAGCCCGATCTCGTCGGCCGGCAGGTTGTTCCACTCCTTGCACGCCACCTCGCAGGCCTTGCAGCCGATGCACACCGTGGTGTCGGTGAAGAAGCCGTACTGCTTGCCGGGCTCGATCAGGCAGCCCGCGGTCAGCTCGGACTCGTCGGGTATGACGCCCGGCAGGGAGGAGGGCGTGTGCTCGCGGGCGCGGGGATGGACGTCGAACTCGACCATGCTCACGCGGCGGCGTCCAGCAGGGTGATGCGGTGGGCCTCCAGGGCGATGACGCCATTGGCCTGGTCGTATTTGATCCGCACGCGCGCCTGTTCGTGCGCCAGGCCGGGCAGCTGCTCGGTCTCGGCCAAGGCGTGGCGGCTCAGTACGAAGTGATGCGACACGCCCTGGGTGTCGGTGAGCTGGAACCGGCCCTCCTGCACGATGGTCACGACCCCGTCCATCTCAGGCATGCCCGTTCTCCCTCGTCCCGCCCTAACCACGCTCGAAGCCGTGGGGTTGCCCTCTTGATCGGGCTTTCACGCAGCGCTCAGCGCCACGAACCGCGTCACGTTGTCCGCCGTGTCCTGCACGTCGACGGCGAGCACCTCCAGGCCGTAAAGCGCGGCGGCGGCGGCGGCCGCGATCACAGCGCGCGAAAGGTCGGGCGTGGCCGCCAGGTCTGCGGCGGCGCCGGCCGTGTCATAGGCGGGTTCGGCGGCAAGCCCATGCTCGCGCAGGAAGACGCCGCACTGCTTCAGCGCCATGGGATGGCTGGCGACCGTGCGGACGCCGTTCAGGGCCGCGCCTGGCGTCGCCATCAGCTGCATGCGGATCGGCCAGGCGTGCCAGCTCAGCACCCGCAGCCCCGAGCGCGGCAGCAGCTCGGCCACTTCGGGCACCGGGCCGGCGATGGTGTTGTCCACCGGCACGAAGCCGAAGGCGCAGGCGCCAGAGCGCACCGCCTCGAAGACATCTGCGAAGCGGGCGTGAGGCCACGGCTCGGCCTGCGGCAGGCAGGCCAGGCAGGCCTCGTGGCTGAAAGCGCCGTACGCGCCCTGGAAGGCGGCGCGCGGACGGGCCGACCCGCTCACCCGCCGAAGGCGGCGCGCAGGCGGTCGATCTGCGACATCACCGAATTGGCGTCTGCATCCGCCGCCGGCTGGCGATACATGCGGTGGTCCAGGTGGGACACGCGCTCATGCAGACGGCGCGTGCGATCCAGCAGGCCGTGCAGGCCTGCGGGGAGCATCGGCGGCTCCTCGGCCGCGCCGGCGTGGCCCTGCGCCACCTCCGCGACCAGATCCTCCGTCAAGGGCGCGCTGAGCCGATAGCGGGCGTCGCAGGCTTCCGAGGCCGCCATGTCGCCCTCGCGCACCGCACGCTGGACCAGCAGCCACGACGCCACCTGCATCAGCTGGGTGGTCAGGCGCATGCTGGCGTTGGCGTAGGCCAGCGCCGAGCTCCGCGACAGCAGGCGGGCCTCCTGCCGCCCGGCGCCGTCCAGATAGGCCGCGGTGTCCTCGACCAGCGACATGCCGTCCTGGAAGGTGCGCTCGAACAGCGCCGATCGCGCGAAGTCCTGCACCGCCAGCGCACGCGCTTCGGCGCCGGTGTCCAGCACCGCCAGATCGCTCATCGCCCGCTCCTCACGCCGGCTGAGCCTACACCGGCCATGCCTGAGCGTCGGGTGTGCAACCGACATGCCATGAGGGCTGCGGCGTGACGTCCCATCACGGCGCCTCGCCGAAGGAGAACAGGGCGTCCGCGGCGCTGCGGCCCGACTGCTTGCGCTCGAGCGCTGAGCGCGTGCGCTCCACCTCCGCCTCCAGGCGCACGATGCGGGCCCTCAGCTCCTCGACCCCATAGGCGTCGAGGTCCTCGCGGACGGCGGCGTCCAGATGGGCGCCGCGCGGGGCGCGTGGGGGCGCCGGTTCCTCCATGGACCGCTCCTGCGACGGGAGCCGCCGGCGCCGACCGGCGGGCTCACGGGTTGTCTGCATAGCAGAGACCGTCCGGTCGCGCACGAGAGACACGCCATGAGCGCCATCCCAGAGCAGATGACCCGCATCGCCGTCCGCGGCGGCAAGGGCGACGCCGACGCCCTGCACCCCGAGACAGTCGCCACGCCGCGCGCCGGCGTGGGCGAAATCCTGATCCGGGTGGCGGCGGCCGGGGTGAACCGGCCCGACCTGCTGCAGCGTCGCGGCGCCTATCCGCCGCCGCCCGGCGCGCCCGACACCCTGGGTCTGGAGGTGGCGGGCGAGGTGGTCGCGCTCGGCGAGGACGCGCCGCGCTGGGCCATCGGCGACCGGGTCTGCGCGCTGCTCGGCGGCGGAGGCTACGCCCAATACGTGGCCGTGGACGCGCGCCAGGTCCTGCCTGTCCCGCCGGGCGTGGACATGATCCAGGCCGCGGCCCTGCCCGAGACGGTGTTCACCGTCTTCTCCAACGTGTTCGAGCGGGGCCGCCTGCAGCTTGGCGAGACCCTGCTGGTTCACGGCGCCACCAGCGGTATCGGCGTCACGGCCATCGCCATGGCCAGGGCGGCCGGCGCGCGGGTGATCGCCACCGGGCGCGGGGCGGACAAGGCCCGCAGCGCGCTTAGCCTCGGGGCCGACATGGCCATCGACGTCACCTCGCAGGACTTCGTGGCCGAGGTGAAGGCCGCGGGTGGCGCGGACGTGGTGCTGGACATGGTCGGCGGCGACTATGTGCAGAAGAGCATCGAGGTGCTGAAGCCCGACGGCCGCCTGGCCCAGATCGCCTTCCTGGCCGGCGCGAAGGTGGAGCTCGACCTGACGGCCATGCTGATCAAGCGGCTGACCCTGACCGCCTCCACCCTGCGCGCCCGGCCGGCCGAGGAGAAGGGGCGGCTGGCGGCGGCGATCGAGGCGCGCGTCTGGCCCTGGGTGGCGTCGGGCCAACTCCGCCCGCCCATCGACAAGGTGTTCCCCCTCGCCGACGCGGCGGCCGCCCACGCCTATCTCGAAGCGGGCGAGCACGTGGGCAAGGTGGTCTTGCAGGTGTGAGCGACGGCGCGCCTGACGGATTCCGCTCGGCCCCGTCCTGCTCTACAACCCTCGATCATGGCCATAGGCGTCTTCGATTCCGGGATCGGCGGGCTGAGCGTGCACCGCGCCCTGGTGGAACGGATGCCGCAGGCGGACTTCATCTACCTGGCCGACCAGGCCAACTGCCCCTACGGCGGGCTGTCCGGCGAGCAGATCGTGGACCTGACCCGCCAGGGCTGCATCCGCCTGTTCGAGCAGGGGGCGAATCTGGTCGTACTTGGCTGCAACACCGCCTGCGCTATCGCCTTGCGCACGCTGCAGCAGAGCTGGCTGCCCGGTTTCCGCAAGACGCTCGACCGGCCCGTGAACGTGGTCGGCATCATCGTGCCGACCATCGAGGCGGCCACCGGCCTGCCCTGGGCGCACGAGGCCGAGCGGCGCGGCGAGCGGGTGGAGGCGCTGGACGTGGTGGGGCTGTTCGCCACGCCCGCCACCGCCGGCAGCCGCGTCTACGAGATCGAGATCGATAAGCGCCGCCAGGACGTGGCGGTGTTCACCGAGCCCTGCTCCAACCTCGCCCGCCTGATCGAGGCCGGCGCGCCGGAAGCGGAGCTTGCGGCGGTGATCGCCGGCCACGTGCGCGCGCTCGGCCTGCGCATCGGCCGCGAGCCGGATCGGGCGATCCTGGGCTGCACCCACTACGAGATCGTGGCCGAGCTGTTCCGCGCAGCCCTGAAGCCTGGCACGCCGCTGATCCACCAGCCGGCCGCCGTGGCCGACGCCCTGGAGCGTTATCTCGCCCGCCATCCGGAGTACGAGCCGGGGCGGGGCGGCCGCCGCCGCTTCCTGACCACCGGCGAGCCCAAGGCGCAGAATGGGCACGCGGCGGCCTTCTGGGGCGGGCCGGTGAGGTTCGAGGGGGCCTAACGATCCCCTCGAGGGGGAGGGAGACTGGATGCGAACCCGCCCGTCTGGCGCAGCGCCTCGCCAAGCGCCATCGCCGCCGCGGCGACCACGTTCAATGAGCGCGCGCCGGCGCGCATCGGTACGACCACGCGGGCGTCCACGGCGGCGTGGACCTCTTCAGGCACGCCCGAGCTCTCACGACCGGTCAGCAGCACGTCGTCGGCGTGGAAGGCGAAGTCGACGTGGCGCACGGCGCCGCGGGTGGTCAGCAGCACCAGCCGCCCGCCCTCGCGACCGGCGAGATACCCGGCCCAGTCCGGGTGGCGGCGAAGCGCTACGCCGGCTGCATAGTCCATCGCCGCGCGCCGCACCGCCTGATCTCCAAGAGGGAAGCCGCAGGGCTCGATCACGTCGAGGCCCAAGCCCAGGCAGGCGGAAAGCCGCATGGCTCCGCCGAGGTTTTGCGGAATGTCCGGTTGAAAAAGCGCCAGTCGCATTCTAATCGGTCCGTCGACACGCAGTGTTCGCTGCGCCCCGCAACTCAAAATGAGGCGATACGTGGTCGAAACGGCCAACGCCAATCCCAACGTCGAACACGGTACGGGCGCTGTCCCGGGCGAAGAGGCCAGCCGCCGCGACTTCATCCACATCGCAGCGCTCGCAACCGTGGGCGTGGGCGCGCTCGCGACCGTTTGGCCGTTCATCGACCAGATGAACCCGTCGGCCGACACGCTCGCGCTCGCCTCCATCGAGTACGATATCTCCAAGGTGCAGGTGGGCTCGACCACAAACGTCAAGTGGCGCGGCAAGCCCGTGTTCGTGCGCCACAGGACGCCCAAGGAGATCGCCGAGGCGGTCGCCGACGACCACGCGCCCATGCGCGAGCCCGCCACAGACGCCAGCCGCCACAAGCCCGGCAAGGCCGAGTGGCTGATCCTGATCGGGGTGTGCACCCACCTCGGCTGCGTGCCCAATCTAGGCGGGACCTACGGCGGATGGCTTTGCCCGTGCCACGGCTCGGTCTACGACACCGCCGGGCGCATCCGCGCCGGCCCGGCGCCGCTGAACCTGTTCCTGCCCGAGTACGAGTTCCTGTCGCCTACCAAGGTGAAGATCGGTTGACGGCGCGCAGTCTGCGCCAGAGAGCGAACCCATGAGCGGACATTCCACCTACGAGCCCAAGACCGGCATCGAGCGCTGGCTCGACGTGCGCCTGCCGATCGTGCGGCTGGCCTACGACAGCTTCGTCGACTATCCGTCGCCGAAGAACCTGAACTACTGGTGGACCTTCGGGGGAATCCTCGCCTTCTGCCTGGGCGTGCAGATCATCTCGGGCGTCGTGCTGGCCATGCACTACGTGCCGACCTCCGCGGGTGCGTTCAACAGCGTCGAGCTGATCATGCGCGACGTGAATTTCGGCTGGATGCTGCGCTACATCCACGCCAACGGCGCCTCCATGTTCTTCCTGGCGGTCTATATACACATCTGCCGAGGCCTTTATTATGGCTCCTACAAGGCTCCGCGGGAGGTGCTGTGGCTGCTCGGCTGCGTCATCTACCTGCTGATGATGGCCACCGCCTTCATGGGCTACGTCCTGCCCTGGGGCCAGATGAGCTATTACGGCGCGGTGGTGATCACCAACCTGTTCTCGGCGCTCGACAGCGTCATCCCGGGGCTGGGCACCGCGGTCACCACCTGGCTGTGGGGCGGCTTCGCGGTGGACAACGCCACGCTGAACCGCTTCTTCGCCCTGCACTATCTGTTCCCGTTCATGATCGCGGGCGTGGTCGGGCTGCACATCTGGGCGCTGCACGTGCCGGGCAACAACAATCCCACGGGCGTGGCGGTGAAGTCGAAGGCGGACACCATCCCCTTCCATCCCTACTACACGGTCAAGGACGGGTTCGCGGTGATCTGCTTCACCATCCTGTTCGCCTGGTTCGTGTTCTTCGCGCCCAACGCCTTGGCCCACGCGGACAACTACATCCCGGCCAATCCGCTCGCCACGCCCGCGCACATCGTGCCGGAGTGGTACTTCCTGCCCTTCTACGCCATGCTGCGGGCAGTGCCGGACAAGCTGCTGGGCGTCATGACCATGTTCGGCGCCATCGCCCTGCTGTTCGCCGTGCCCTGGCTGGACACCTCCAAGGTGCGTTCCATGCGCTACCGCCCGGCCGCGCGGACCTTCTTCCTGCTGTTCATCATGGTGACGCTGATCCTGGGCTGGTGCGGGTCCAAGGAGCCGGACGACGTGGTCATCGCCACCGGCCACGATCTGGCCGGCGACCCCACGGGTCTATCGGTGACGGTGTTCTCCCGCTTCCTGGCCATCTACTACTACGCCTACTTCCTGCTGGTGCTGCCGATCCTGGGCCTGCGGGAGAAGGCCCTGCCGGTGCCGGAGACCATCTCCTCGCCGGTGCTGAGCGCTTCGGGCCACGGCCTCGCCATGCCGGCCGGCGCGGCCGCCGAAGCCTCCAAGAAGGGTTGATCCGCAAGATGTTCGGCAAGGCGCTGAAGGGCGCGATCCTGTGCGCGGGCGTGGCGGGGCTGCTGCTGTCCGCGACCGCGGCGTCCGCCAAGACCAAGGCGCTGGAGGCGGAGCACCCGGGCTTCAGCTTCGAGGGACCGCTCGGCAAGTTCGACCAGTCCGCGCTGCAGCGGGGCTTCAAGGTCTATTCGGAGGTCTGCTCGGCCTGTCACGCCATGAACCTGATGTCCTACCGCAACCTGGCGCAGCCGAGCGGGCCGTTCTTCAGCGCCAAGTTCCCCAACCCCAACGACAGCCCCTACGTCAAGGCGATCGCGGGCGATGTGAAGGTGCCCGACATCGACCCGGACACTGGCGACACCGTCCAGCGACCGGCGACCCCCGCCGACCACTTCCGCTCGCCCTTCCCCAACGAGGCGGCGGCGCGGGCGGCCAACGGCGGCGCCTATCCTCCTGACCTGTCGGTGATCGCCAAGGCGCGGGAGGACGGGCCCAACTACATCTACAGCCTGCTCAGCGGCTATCCGGCCACTCCGCCCAAGGGACTGACTGTCCCGTCCGGCAAATACTACAATCCCTACTTCCCCGGCGACCTCAGCTCCTTCTGGTCCGGTCCAAAGGACAAGGTGCCCAAGGGCGGCTTCATCGCCATGCCGTTCCAGCTGACGCCGAACCGCGTCACCTTCGACGACGGCACCAAGGCCACCACCCAGCAGGAGGCCCACGACGTGACGACCTTCCTGGACTGGGCCAGCGACCCCAAGCAGGAGGAGCGCAAGCAGACCGGCCTGGCGGTGATGATCTATCTGCTGGTGTTCGCCGGAGTCGTGTACGGCTCCTACCGCGCCATCTGGCGCAACGTGGCGCACTGAGTTGGCGCGGAGCCGGCGCCCCCAGTCGGCTTCGCCGCCAACGCCTTCCAAGGGAAAGCATCTGGAGCCCTCGGTCCCTCCCCGCCGGGGCGGGTTCGCCCTGCGGAGCCTGGCGCAAGGGGCCGTCCTGGCGCTCGGCCTCGCGACGGGCGTGAGCGCCGCGCCGCTCATGACCTGGCCCGACCTGCTGAGCCGGCCCAAGCCCCAGCCGACCCGCACCATCGCCTACGGCGCCGATCCGAACCAGATCGCCGATCTCTGGCTGCCGTCGGGCAAAGGCCCCTTCCCCGTCGTGGTGATGATCCACGGCGGCTGCTGGCAGGCGTCGATCACCAACCACAGCTATATGAACTACGCCGCAGAGGACCTGCGCCAACGCGGCGTCGCGGTTTGGAATATAGAATACCGCGCCGTCGACCAGCCGGGCGGCGGCTATCCCGGCACCTTCCGCGATGTCGGGGCGGCCATCGACCTACTGGCCCTGGAAGCGCCGCACGACCGCATCACCGTCAAGCGGGTGGTGGTGCTTGGCCACTCCGCCGGGGGTCACCTGGCCCTATGGGCCGCCGCCCGCTACAAACTGCCGGACAGCAGCCCGTTGCACTGGGCCGCGCCCCAGCCCATGGCCGGCGTCGTCGATATCGCCGGCATCCCCAACCTGCAGACCGACACCGAAACCGCCTGTGGGGCCAAGGTGCTGGGCCGTCTCGCCGGCGCGCCTTCGTCCGCGCGTCCGGACGTCTACGCCGACACCTCCCCGGCCGCCCTGCTGCCGCTCGGCATGCCGCAGGTGGTGATCCATGGCGCGCAGGATAGCACCGTGCCCCCCGCGATCGGCGAGGCCTATGCCCGCTCGGCCCGCGCCGCCGGCGACACGGTCGCCTTTCACACGCCGCCCGGCGGCCACGTGGAGGAGGTCACGCCCGGCCAGCCTGCTTGGGAAGACGCGGTCGCCGCGGTCCAGGACCTGATCCGCAAAGCGCCGCCCCGGTGAGCGACACGATCGGACGCGGCTGGGTGCTGGGCGTCATCGGCGGCTCTGGCCTGTATGAGATCGCCGGGCTGACGGCGCGCGAATGGCGCCCTGTCGACAGCCCGTGGGGCACGCCGTCCGATGCCCTGCTGTTTGGAGAGCTGCACGGCGTGCCGGTGCGCTTCCTGCCCCGCCACGGGCGCGGCCATCGCGTTTCGCCAAGCCACATCGACTACCGCGCCAATATCGACGCCCTGAAGCGCGCGGGCTGCACCGACGTGGTCTCGCTGTCGGCCGTCGGCAGCCTCAAGGCCGAGCTGCCGCCCGGCGACTTCGTGGTGGTGGACCAGTACATCGACCGTACCTACGCCCGGCCCAAGAGCTTCTTCGGCGAGGGCCTGGTGGCCCACGTCTCCATGGCCCAGCCTGTGTGCGAGCGGCTGTCGAGGCTGGCGTCCGCGGCGGCGCGGGCGGCCGGGGCGCAGGTCACCGAGGGCGGGACCTATCTTTGCATGGAAGGCCCGCAGTTCTCCACCAAGGCGGAGAGCGAGCTCTACCGCAGCTGGGGGTGCGCGGTGATCGGCATGACCAACATGCCCGAGGCCAAGCTGGCGCGCGAGGCGGAGCTGCCCTACGCCAGCGTGGCCATGGTCACCGACTACGACTGCTGGCACGCCGACCACGCCCATGTGGAGGTGGCCGACATCGTGCGCGTGCTGCACGACAACGCCGAGAAGGCCAAGGCCACGGTGGCCGAACTCTGCCGCGCCCTGGCGTCGACGCCGCGTACGCCCTCGCCCATCGATACGGGGATGGACGCCGCCCTGATCACGCCGCCCGAGCACCGCGACCTCGCCCTGCTCGCCAAGCTGGACGCGGTGGCGGGACGGGCGCTCGCCCTCAGGACGACGCCATGACCCCGCTCCGCGACGCCATCCGCACCATTCCCGACTATCCCAAGCCCGGGATCATGTTCCGCGACATCACGACCCTGCTCAGCGACGCCGCAGCCTTCCGCCGCGCCGTGGACGAGATGGTCCAGCCCTTCGCCGGCGAACGGATCGCCAAGGTCGCAGGGATCGAGGCGCGGGGCTTCATCTTCGGCGCCGCCATAGCCCACCAGCTCGCGGCCGGCTTCGTGCCGCTCCGCAAGAAGGGCAAGCTGCCGCACAAGACGGTGACGATGGAGTACGCGCTGGAGTACGGCGTCGACACCTTGGAGATGCACGCTGACGCCGTGTCCGCCGGCGAGCGGATCATGCTTGTGGACGATCTGATCGCCACCGGCGGCACCGCCGAAGCGGCGCTGAAGCTGCTGCGCGAGGCGGGAGCGGAGGTGGTCGCCGCCGCCTTCGTCATCGACTTGCCCGAACTCGGCGGCGCGGAGAAGCTGCGTGCGCTCGGCGTGCCGACCTCCGCCCTGGTGGCCTTCGAGGGGCACTGAGCCTCAATACGGCCGTCCATCCTTGTGGTGGTAGGCCTGCGACCCCTCGGGCAGCTGCAGGTCGATGTCGGGATAGTCGCACAGGCGCCCCGGATCGCGGCGGCCGACCTGCAGCAGCACGGCCTCCGCGTCCGAGCGGTTCTGGAAATGGTGGCCATCGGCGTCCCCCGCCTTGAAGCCGGCGCAGTCGCCGGCGCGGAACACCTCCTCGCCCGCGTCGGTGACCAGCACCACCTCGCCCGCCAGCACGTAGACGAACTCGTCTTCGGCGGCGTGCCAGTGGCGCTGGCTCGACCAGGCTCCAGGCGGGAGGTGCATGCGGTTGACGCCGATCTGCGTCAGGCCTGCGGCGTCGCTGAGCCTGAGCCCCCGCCGGGCGACGCAAGGCTGGTCAAAGGGCGACGGATAGCCCGATCCCGCGCGCATCGGCGCGGAGTTTACATCAATCTTCCTGGACATGGTCGCCCTCCTCCCGATGCCTAGCCTTAAGACCGGCGCCGCCGGGCGCCCCTCCCGCTTACGATAGCACCGCCTATCTAGCGGAAGGGAGAGGCGACGGAGCCGGCGATGACGCACGTGCAGGCGTGGCGAAGCTTTCGGCGGATGCAGCGCTCGACCTGTGCCGCGGGCGGCCTGATCTACGCCGGCGCCGCGATCCACGCATGGCGCAACCTGCCAGGGCCGCAGTCGCTGAAGGTGTCGCTGATCCTGGTGTGCCCGGCGGTGTTCGGCCTGCTCTGCTTCGTCGCGCCGCTGCAGATCGGGCCGGTCCGGCGGCTGCTGAAGCGCTATGTCTGGATGAGCTTCGCCGCCGGCTTCGGCCAGACGCCCATGTCGGTGATCGCGGGGCTCGGCCTGCTCGTGTTCGCAGCGGTCTTCATCTACCTGCAGATCGCCGGCGTGGCGTCTGGCGGCCGCTATCCGGCCGGGGTGTTCTCCGGCTATGGCGCGGGGATAGGCATCCTGTTCGCCCAGACGTTGCTGGCCACCGCCCTGGAGCGTGAGCCCAAGATCCGCCAGATCATCGAGGCGTGAGCGGCGCGCTCAGGCCGCGCGCCGATCTACCCTCCGTCCGCTCGGAGGGTGAGTCGGGCCGGCGGGCTCAGGCGTTGAAGCGGAAGTGCATGACGTCGCCGTCGCGCACCACATACTCCTTGCCCTCCAGCCGCATCTTGCCGGCCTCGCGCGCGCCGCCCTCGCCGTTCAGCGCGACATAGTCGGGGTAGGCGATGGTCTCGGCGCGGATGAAGCCCTTCTCGAAATCGGTGTGGATGACGCCCGCCGACTGCGGCGCGGTCGCCCCGACCGAGATGGTCCAGGCGCGCGCCTCCTTCGGCCCGACGGTGAAATAGGTCTGCAGGCCGAGCAGGGCGTAGGCCTCGCGAATCATGCGGTTCAGGCCCGGCTCCTCCAGCCCGAGCGTCTCCTGGAACTCGACGCGCTCCTCGGCGTCCAGCATGGCGATCTCGCTCTCGATCTTGGCGGAGATGACCACCGACTTGGCGCCGTCCTTCGCCGCACGCTCGACCACCCGGGCCGACAGGGCGTTGCCGCCGGCCGCGCTCTCCTCGTCCACGTTGCAGACGTAGAGCGCGGGCTTGGCGGTGATGAGCTGGAGCATGCGCCAGGGTTTGTCGTCGTCGGGCGCGACCTTGGCGGCGCGCGCCGGGCGGCCGGCGTTCAGCTGCTCCAGCGCCAGATCGACCAGCGACAGGGTCTTGGCGGCCTCCTTGTCGCCGGCCTTGGCGCGCTTGGCCAGGTTGTCGCGGCGCTTCTCCAGGCTCTCCAGGTCGGCCAGCATCAGCTCGGTCTCGATGATCTCCAGGTCGTCGACGGGATCGACCCGGCCCTCGACGTGGGTGACGTCGCCGCCCTCGAAGCAGCGCGCCACGAAGGCCACCGCGTCGCAGTCGCGGATGTTGCCGAGGAACTGGTTTCCCAGCCCCTCGCCCTTGGACGCGCCGCGCACAAGCCCCGCCACGTCCACGAAGTTGATCCTCGCGGGAATGATCTCCTTGGACTTGGCGATGGCGGCCAGCGCCTCCAGCCTGGGCTCGGGCACGGCCACGTCGCCCACGTTCGGCTCGATGGTGCAGAACGGATAGTTGGCCGCCTGGGCCGACGCCGTCTGGGTCAGCGCGTTGAACAGGGTCGACTTGCCGACGTTGGGCAGGCCGACGATGGCGACTTTAAGGGCCATGGAGGTCTCGAAGGCGGTGCGACGCCTCATCCTTAGAGCAGCTCAGGATGAGGCGACTGAAACGGAGTGTGACGGGTGAGGACAGGCTGACGCCGAGCCGGCGGAAACGTAGGCGGCCCTACCTACCGCCTCATCCTGAGCTTGTCGAAGGACGAGGCGGCTGCACCCTGCAGGAGCGCATCACCGCTCCACCCGCTCACGGTTGGCCGCACGCGTATCCAGCTTCTCCGCCGGGGCGAGGCGGGCGATTTCGGTCTGGTAGCGTTCATCCTCGCCAGCCGCCAGCAGGGGCGCGGCCTCGGCGCAGGCCTCGCAGAGCGCCTTGACCCAGGGCTGGTCCACCTTGTGGAAGTCGGCCAGCACCCAGTTCAGCACCAAGTCCTTGTGGCCGGGATGCCCGATGCCGAGCCGCGCACGCCGGTAGTCCGGTCCGAGCCGGCCTGAGATGGAGCGCAGTCCGTTGTGGCCCGCGGCGCCCCCGCCGGCCTTCATGCGGAAGCGGCCGGGCGCGATGTCCAGCTCGTCGTGGAACACCACCAGCTGCGACAGACCCACCTTGTAGAAGGCCAGGGCGTCGCCGACGGATCGGCCGCTCTCGTTCATGTAGGTCTGGGGCTTCAGCGCCAGGGCCCGCACGGCGCCCGCCGGGGTGGCGATCACGCCCTCGCGCGCCAGTCCCTTGAAGCGCGACCGTTCCGGCCCGAAGCCCCAGCGGTCGGCCAGCGCGTCGACGGCCATGAAGCCGATGTTGTGGCGCTGGCCGGCGTGTTCGCGCCCGGGATTGCCGAGGCCCGCCAGGATCAGCATGGCCGTTCCGTCCGGCCTGAGGCGCAGGCCCACAGGCCTAAGGCGCTCAGGTGGCGGCGGCGCCGGACTGGGCGGTGGCGGCGGCTTCGTCCGCGGCGGCGTCGGCGGCCATCTGCGAGGACGAGGTGGCGATAGTGGCCACGGTGAAGTCGCGGTCGGCGATCACCGGCTCCGCGCCCTCGGGCAGCGGGATGTCGGAGATGCGCACCGTGTCGCCGATCTCGCGGCCGGTCAGGTCGGCGATCAGCTCTTCCGGGATGTTGTCGGCGCGCACCCACAGCTCGACCTCGTGGCGCGCGACGTTCAGCGAGCCGCCGCGCTTGAGACCCGGAGATGCGTCCTGGTTGCGGAAGTGCACGGGCACGGCGATCTTGATCAGCTGCTGCTCGTCGACCCGGTAGAGGTCGAAGTGCATCGGCTTGTCGCTAACGGGGTGGAACTGCACGTCGCGGGCGATGACCGACTGGGTCTCCTCGCCATAGCGCAGGGTGACCAGGTGGCCGAGCAGCTTGCCGGTGTACAGCGCCTTGCCGAAGGCGTTGGCGTTGACCGCGATCGGCACCGGGCCGCGCGGGCCGCCGTACAGCACGCCCGGCACCTTGCCTTCGCGGCGCACGGCGCGGGCCGGACCGCTGCCGGCCTTCTCGCGCACTTCAACGGTGAGTTCGATGTCGGCCATGATCGTCAGGTCTCGGAAACGGCGGCGCCGCGCGTACGGCGCGGCGCGGAATGCGGCAAATCGGAGGGCGCGCTAGTACACGATCACGCCTGTCCGTGCAAGGACGAGGGCGCCGATCGGTCGTCAGCGCCGGCCCACGCCCAGGCTGACGGGCACGGCGACCGCCATAGAGGCCGCAGCCGTCTGCGGGATCGAGGCGGAGGCCGACGCCGTCGCCTCGGCCTGCTGGATCTGCGCCGGGCTCGCGGCCTCGTTGGAGATGCACTGGGCGGTCTCGCCGAGCGCGTGCTCGCCCAGGCAGAAGATGTCCTCGTACCAGGGCACCGCCACCGCCAGACACTGGTAGAGGTTCAGCTTGGCGAGGTTCAGGCAGGCGCCGCTGGTCGGCTCGGTCTCGATGGCCTGCACCGCGGCGGCGTTCTCGGACCCCGCTTCGCCCAGAACGGCCAGGGCGGCGAGCGCCAGCCCCCGCTCCACCACCGGCGCATAGGGGCCGGACACCGGCGCGCCGCGCACGGCCAGCACCTGGGCCGCCGTGGCGTCGGCGCCGCCGTTCATGGCCAGCTTCAGCTGGTCCACGTCGCCGGCCTCGCCGCTCATGATCGCCGCCGAAAGCACCTTGGTCTGGGCGAGACGGCGCGCGGGCTCGATCACCTTGGTCTTGGACCAGGCGGAGTGCTGCACGCTGTAGGCGGACTGCTTGATGCGGGCGGCGACGTCGGTGATGCGCCCGCTTTCCACGCCCATGGTGGCCACGATCAGGCCCGCGGCGTTGGCCGCGCCCGGGAAGGCCTCGGCGTACCGGGGGTCCTGGGCGAGGTGGGCGGCGATCTGGCGGCGCTGGGTCGGGTCCAGGGCGTAGGTGCGCACGCCGGCGACGAAGCTCGGGTTCTGCAGCGCCAGCAGGGCGGCGTAGGCGATGGAGCCGCGGGCGAGCTGGTGGGGCTCGTAGGCCGCGCCGACCGCCAGCGACTCCTCCACGCCGGCTCCGCTCTTGAAGGCGGCGTTCAGCAGTTCGGCGTGCTTGGTGTAGGCGCGGAACGCGCTGGCGTCGGCCAGGGCGTCGTCGGACATGGCGACCGCGGGCGGCGGCGGCGGCGCAGGCGGCGGCGCTTCGACCTTGGGCGCCTCCTTGGCGCTGAACGGCCAGGCCAGGGCGAGCGAGGGCGCTATGGTCGCCGCGCTCAGGGCCAAGGCCCCGGCGAGCAGGGCGGATCGGGAGAAGGGGCGGACGCGGGACATGGGGGACAACCTTCCGGAGTACGCAGAAGCTTTGCTGCTACGGGTCGGGTCTAGGTCGAACCCATACCCAGTTCATGCTTAACCGATCGTTGCCGCGACGCCCCCCGGTCCGCCGGCGACGACCCTGATCTCAGTCGAACAGTTTAGAGACCGACTCCTCGTTGGCGATACGACGGATCGCCTCACCGATCAGCGGGGCCACGCTGACGCGCCGCAGCTTGGTGCAGCCGTGGGTCAACTCGGTGTTGTCGATGGTGTCGGTGGTGACCAGCTCGTCCAGCACCGATGCGTTCACCCGCTCCGCCGCCGGGCGCGACATGACCCCGTGGCTGACGTAGGCCGAGACGCTCGACGCGCCCCGGTCCACCAGCGCGGCGGCGGCGTTGCAGAGCGTGCCGGCGGTATCGACGATATCGTCGAACAGGACGCAGCGACGGCCCTTCACATCGCCGATGATGTTCATCACCTCGCTCTCGCCGGGCTTGCCGCGGCGCTTGTCCACGATGGCGAGGTCGGCATGCAGGCGGTCGGCAAGCTGGCGCGCGCGCACCACGCCGCCTACGTCGGGCGACACGATCATCAGCTCGTGCGCGTGGCCGTCGTGCTTGCGCTTGATGTCCTCCGCCATCACCGGGAAGGCGACCAGATTGTCGGTGGGAATGTCGAAGAAGCCCTGGATCTGGCCGGCGTGCAGGTCCAGCGTCAGCACCCGGTCGGCCCCGGCGCGGGTGATGATGTTGGCCACCAGCTTGGCGGAAATCGGCGTGCGCCCGCCGGTCTTCCGGTCCTGCCGCGCATAGCCGAAGTAGGGCATGACCGCGGTGATCCTGCGCGCGGACGCGCGCACCAGCGCGTCCGTGCAGATCAGCAGCTCCATCAGGTGGTCGTTCGCCGGATAGGAAGTCGACTGGATGATGAAGACGTCCTCGCCGCGCACGTTCTCATCGATGACCAGCCAGACCTCGTTGTCGGCGTAGCGCTGCATCCGACGCTTGGTCAGCGGCAGTCCGAGATAGTCGCCGATCGCCTGGGCGAGCTTGGCGTTGGAGTTGCCGGCGAGCAGCTTCATCGGTGTGCGGCTTTCCCAAGTCAGCCGGCTTCTAGGAAGCCCGGGCCGCCGGGGCAAGCGCAGATGGTTGAGACGCCGAGCACCTGCGCACTTGGCAACCCTTGGTCACTAAGTCTAACGTCTCTACCCCATCGCTCTGCGCCGCTCATCAACGTCAATCCGGCGTGCTCTAGTCAGCGCCACCAGTCCGATCACGTCGTTGATCGGGCCTTCGCTGAGCCCCAAGGCCATGGTTCTGTCGCGCGGGTGGAACGCCGCGCCTGCAGGCTTCCGCCGGTATTTCCGGCGCGATCGGCTACATGTGGCCAAAGTCCGGGGCGGCTTGAGGAGCGGCTATGGCCGGGGATGGCGCGTCAGGCAGGACGGGGAAGGTGATCTTCCTGGTCATCGGGGTTAGCGCCCTTCTCGTCGCCGCCTGGCAGGGCTGGCGCACCCTGAGCTTCATCGGCTCCGCGCAGCGGACGCCTGGCGTGGTCGCTCCGGACGTACCGGGTTCGAACGCGACCCAGGCCGGCGGCCATCCCATGGTGGAGTTCCACGTCGCCGACGGGCGCACCGTGCGCCATCGTCAGAACGGCTTCGCTCCGACGCGGATCGGAACGCCCGTCACCGTGCTATACCAAGCCAGCGATCCTGTCGGCACGGCGACCCTCGACGGCTTCCTTAGTCTTTGGACGCCGGTTCTTCTGCCGCTCGTCATGGGACTGGGGTTCATCGGGCTGATCGCCGTGGGCGCGGAGATCGGCGTGCGTCCGGGCCGCTGGTGAGCGACCGGGGGTCGGTTCACGCCGCTCGTGACCGTCCACGCCGCCCCGGATCGTGGGGGCCGAGCTGGAAGGGGGCGACCGAGCGGCTCACGACGCGGGGCTCCTCGTCGAACAGTTCGGCCAGCTTCTCGGTCATGGCCCCGCCGAGCTGCTCCACGTCCACCAGGGTCACGGCGCGGCGGTAGTAGCGGGTGACGTCGTGGCCGATCCCCACCGCCAGCAGCTCCACCGGCGAGGCGGCCTCGATCCCGGCGATCACCTCGCGCAGGTGACGCTCCAGGTAGTGGCCTGAGTTCACCGACAGGGTGCTGTCGTCCACCGGCGCGCCGTCGCTGATCACCATCAGGATCTTGCGCGCCTCGGGGCGGCCCAGCAGGCGCTGGTGCGCCCAGATCAGCGCCTCGCCGTCGATGTTCTCCTTCAGCAGGCCTTCGCGCATCATCAGCCCGAGGTTCTTGCGCGCGCGTCGCCAAGGGGCGTCGGCGGCCTTGTAGACGATGTGGCGCAGGTCGTTCAGCCGGCCGGGCTGGGGCGGCTTGCCGGCCTTGATCCAATGCTCGCGGGCGTGGCCGCCCTTCCAGGCGCGAGTGGTGAAGCCCAGGATCTCGGTCTTGACGCTGCAGCGCTCCAGCGTGCGCGCGAGAATGTCGGCGCAGAGCGCCGCCACCATGATCGGACGCCCGCGCATCGAGCCGGAGTTGTCGATGAGCAGGGACACCACCGTGTCGCGAAAGTCGATGTCCTGCTCCTGCTTGAACGACAAGGGCGCAGTGGGGTCGGTGATGATGCGCGTCAGGCGCGAGGCGTCCAGCACGCCCTCCTCCAGGTCGAAGCTCCAGGCGCGGTTCTGCTTGGCCATCAGCCTTCGCTGCAGCCGGTTGGCCAGGCGCGCCACAAGGCTTGAGAAGGCCGCGAGCTGCTGGTCCAGATAGACGCGCAGGCGGGCCAGCTCCTCAGGGTCGCAGAGCTCGTCCGCCCCCACCACCTCGTCGGCGCCGGAGAAGAACACCTTGTAGCTGGGCTCGGCCGCAGCAGAGATCGGAGGGTCCGGGCGTGAGCGCTGGGGCGCGTCGTCCATGTCCGGCGCGTCGTCGGCGCTCTCGGCGTCCTCCCCGGCTTCGGCGTCGGCGGCCTCTTCGGCGGAGCGGGTGTCGCTGTCGCTCGGCTCGCTCTCCTCGGGCTGGGCGGCGTCGCTCTCCGACGGCTGCGGCTCCTCGCCCTGCTCGCCGCTGTCGGGCTCGCTCTCGGCCTGGGGCTCCTCGTCGCCCTGCGCGTCGGAGCGGTCGGTGGAGGCGTCCTCGCCCATGCCGAGGTCCGAGATGATGGCCTTGGCGAGCTTGGCGAAGGCCGACTGGTCCTCCATGGCGTGGGCCAGCCGGTCGAGCTCGCGGCCGGCCTTGTCCTCGATCTCGGCGCGCAGCATGCCCACCACGCCGCGCGCGCCGTCGGGCGGCGGCTGGCCCGTCATCCGCTCGCGCGCGATCAGCGCCAGCACGTCGGGCAGCGGCGCCTTGGCCCTGTCCTCCATGCGCGCCAGACCCTTGCGCTCGATCTCGGTCTCCAGCACCGCGTGCAGGTTGGCGCGCACGCCGCCGAGCGCCTGCGCCCCGAT
>CAXTUT010000021.1:0-18161 GCA_964247465.1 uncultured Caulobacteraceae bacterium
CGGTGGTCTTCGCGGCCACGCTGGCGGTGGGCATGCTGCTGGCGAGCCTGCTGATGGCGCTGGCGGCGGTGGCCTGGCGCGTTCGGCCAAAGCCTGCGCGCGCGATGACGGCGGCGCGCCGGGGCCATGCCTGGATCACCTACAGCTGGGACGGCCCGGGGCGCTGATCTGAGCCCGCCAGGCCTCCCGATCATCGAGGCGCCCTCCCCCAATTTCGACGCGCGCACGACGCCGCCCGACATCCTAGTGTTCCACTACACTGGCATGGTCGACGGCCCATCCGCCTTGGCGCGGCTGCGCGACCCGGCCGCCAAGGTCTCGTGCCACTATGTGGTGGAGGAGGACGGGCGGGTGTACCGCTTGGCGCCCGAGGAACGCCGCGCCTGGCACGCCGGCGTCTCCTCCTGGCGCGGCGAGCGCGAGGTGAACGGCCATTCGATCGGGATCGAGATCGTCAACCCCGGCCACGAACACGGCTATCGCCCCTTCCCCGAGGCGCAGGTCGCAGCCGTCATCGCCCTGGTCGACGCGGTGCGCGGCCGCTGGGACATCCCCGACCGCAACATCGTCGCCCACTCCGACGTCGCGCCGTCACGCAAGTCCGATCCCGGCGAGCTGTTCCCCTGGAAACGGCTGAGCCAAGCCGGCCACGGCCTGTGGGTCGAGCCGGACCCCGCGCCCGGCCCGTCGCTGGCGCTGGGCGACAGCGGCGTCGGCGTCTTCGCCCTCCAGGCCGCCTTCACCCACCTCGGCTACGACTGTCCACCGTCAGGCGAACTGGACGCCGCGACCGCCCTTGTCATCACCGCCTTTCAACGCCACTGGCGCCCTGCGAAGGTGGACGGGATCGCCGACGGCGAGACGCGGGCGCGGCTGATGACGCTGCTGAGGATGGCGGCGGACGCCTGACGGCGTCGCTAGCCCCCTCCCTTGAGCTAAGAGAGGGAAGGTCCGGGCGGCGCAGCAGCGTGAGGCGTCGCGTCGCCCTAACGGCTGCAGCCGCGGCCGCCCGCACGTCGCCCCCTCACCTTTCAACGTCTGCGGCGCGGGCCCCTTCCTCTTCCGAGTGCCGCACCAACGCCAACGCGAAGATCGACCCTGAACAGGCTCCCGCGGTTCTGATACGACCATCCGCATGCTCTACGTCGTCGGCGGCTGTAGCCGGAGCGGCAAATCAGTGCTCGCCGAGCGAATGCGCGCCCGGCATGGCGTGCCGTCGTTTCCGCTCGACGCGATAAAGATGGGTCTACACTTAGGAGCGCCTTCGCTGGGCGTGCATCCTGAGGAGGACGATCTCCAAACGGCCGACGTAATGTGGCCGATCGTCAAGGGTATTCTAGAGCATCTGGAGTTTGATGGCCGAGACTTTCTTGTTGAAGGGGTTAATTTGCGGCCGCGCACATTGGCACAATTTATGGCAGACATAGATGCGCCGATCCGAGCCTGCTTCTTGGGTTATCCTGACGTATCTCTAGAGACGAAAACCGCGCAGCTTGCTCTGTATATTGGGCCGCCACGGGATTGGCTGCACGGAACGGGCCCGGAGAACGTTCGCCGCTACCTTGAGGTAAGTCGATCCCTGAGCCAAAGCCTCCAGGCTGAATGTTTGAGGACTGGCATCGCTTTCATAGATACGGGTGCAAACTTCGACGCCGGCTTACAGGAGGCGGAAAGCATTTTAACGCGCCCTTAGCTCTTGCGGTTGAACCGATAATGAGGCCGTTCACGACCCCTCGCACGCAATCCAAGAGGCGCCTCTGGACAGCTTCCGACAGAGAAAAGCCGCCGCCGGATCACTCCGACGGCGGCTCTTAAATCCAAACGCCAGCGGCCGAAGCCGCAGCGCCTAATCTACTCGAGGATCTTCGCCACGACGCCCGCACCCACCGTGCGGCCGCCTTCGCGGATGGCGAAGCGGAGCTTTTCTTCCATGGCGATGGGGGTGATCAGCTGGACTTCGAGCTCGGCGTTGTCGCCCGGCATGACCATCTCCACGCCTTCCTTCAGCTTCACGATCCCGGTCACGTCGGTGGTCCGGAAGTAGAACTGCGGGCGGTAGTTGGTGAAGAAGGGGGTGTGGCGGCCACCCTCTTCCTTGGTCAGGATGTAGGCTTCGGCCATGAACTTGGTGTGCGGCGTGATGGAGCCCGGCTTGCACAGCACCTGGCCGCGCTCGACGTCCTCACGCTTGGTGCCGCGCAGCAGGATGCCGACGTTGTCGCCCGCCTCGCCCTGGTCGAGGAGCTTGCGGAACATCTCGACGCCCGTGCAGGTGGTCTTCTGGACGGGGCGGATGCCGACGATCTCGACCTCCTCGCCGACCTTGACGATCCCGCGCTCGATTCGGCCGGTCACCACCGTGCCGCGGCCGGAGATGGAGAACACGTCCTCAACCGGCATCAAGAAGGGCTTGTCCTTGGGGCGCTCGGGCTGGGGGATGTAGTCGTCCACCGTCTTCATTAGGGCGATGACGGCGTTCTCGCCGATCTCCGGCGTCTTGCCCTCGACCGCGGCCAGGGCCGAGCCCTTGGTGATCGGAATGTCGTCGCCGGGGAAGTCGTAGCTGCTCAGCAGCTCGCGCACTTCCATCTCCACCAGCTCCAGCAGCTCCTCGTCGTCGACCATGTCGACCTTGTTGAGGAACACCACCAGCGCCGGCACGCCGACCTGGCGGGCGAGCAGGATGTGCTCGCGGGTCTGGGGCATGGGGCCGTCGGCGGCGGAGCAGACCAGGATCGCGCCGTCCATCTGGGCGGCGCCGGTGATCATGTTCTTCACATAGTCGGCGTGGCCGGGGCAGTCGACGTGGGCGTAGTGACGGTTGGCCGTCTCGTATTCCACGTGGGCGGTGTTGATGGTGATGCCGCGGGCCTTTTCCTCAGGCGCCGCGTCGATCTCATCGTACTTCTTGGCCACCGCGCCGCCAGACTTGGCCAGCGTCATGGTGATCGCGGCGGTCAGCGTGGTCTTGCCGTGGTCGACGTGACCGATAGTGCCGATATTGCAATGCGGCTTGTTACGTTGAAACTTTTCCTTGGCCATTTTCTCTAGCTCCAGGCCCCGAAGGGCGCTCGCTTCTTCGGGTTAGGGTTTAAGCGTACTTCTTGATCACTTCGTCGGCGACCGCCTGCGGCACCGGCTCGTAGTGGTCGTACTGCATCGAATACTGGGCCCGGCCTTGGGAGAACGAGCGCAGGGTGGAAATGTAGCCGAACATGTTGGCGAGCGGCACGAACGCCGTCACCACCTGGGCGTTGCCCCGGGTCTCGGTGCCCTGGATCTGGCCGCGACGGCTGTTCAGGTCCCCGATCACGTCGCCCATGTATTCGTCGGGCGTCAGCACTTCCACCTTCATGATCGGCTCGAGCAGCTTGGGCGACGCCTTCTCCCGCAGCTCGCGGAAGGCGGCGCGGGCCGCGATCTCGAACGCCAGCACGGATGAGTCCACGTCGTGGTAGCCGCCGTCGTACAGCGTCGCCTTGAAGTCGATCACCGGGAAGCCGGCGAGCAAGCCGTTGTCCTTGGAGGACTCCAGGCCCTTCTGCACGCCGGGGATGAACTCCTTGGGCACCGTGCCGCCGATGACGGAGGATTCGAACACGAAGCCCGAGCCCTCCTCGCCCGGCTCGAAGATGATCTTGACGCGGGCGAACTGGCCCGTGCCGCCGGTCTGCTTCTTGTGGGTGTAGTCCTGTTCGACGCGGCGGGTCAGCTTCTCGCGATAGGCCACCTGGGGGGCGCCGATGTTGGCGTCCACCTTGTAGGTCCGGCGCAGGATGTCGACCTTGATGTCCAGGTGCAGCTCGCCCATGCCCTTCATGATCGTCTGGCCCGACTCCGGGTCGGTGTAGACGGTGAAGGAGGGGTCCTCGGCGACCATCTTGCCGAGCGCCACGCCCAGCTTCTCCTGGTCGGCCTTGGACTTGGGCTCGATGGACTGCTCGATCACCGGCGCGGGGAAGTTCATCTTCTCCAGGATCACCGGGCTCTTGGTCGGGTCGCACAGGGTGTCGCCGGTGCGGGTGTCCTTCAGGCCGGCCAGGGCGACGATGTCGCCGGCATAAGCCTCCTTGATGTCCTCGCGGTTGTTGGAGTGCATCAGCAGCATCCGGCCGACCCGCTCGCGCTTGTCGCGGGTGGAGTTCAGCAGGCCCAGCCCCGTCTCCAGCTTGCCGGAATAGATGCGGCAGAAGGTGAGCGAGCCCACGAAGGGGTCGTCCATGATCTTGAACGCCAGGACAGACAGGGGCTCGGAGTCGGACGCCTTACGCTCGACATCCTCTTCGGTCTTGAAGTCGATGCCCTTGGTCGGCGGGATGTCCACAGGCGACGGCAGGTAGTCGACCACCGCATCCAGCAAGGGCTGGACACCCTTGTTCTTGAACGCCGAGCCGCACAGGATCGGGTAGAAGGTCCCAGCCAGCACCGCCTTGCGGATGCAGGTCTTCAGCACCGCCTCGGTCGGCTCCTCGCCGTCGAGGTAGGCGGTCATGGCGTCGTCGTCGAGTTCGACGGCGTTCTCGACCATGTAGTTGCGCGCCGTCTTGCACGCCTCCAGCATGTCGGCGGGGATCTCCTCGTCGTGGTAATTGGCGCCAAGGCCGTCGTTGTCCCAGACCACCGCCTTCATGCGCACCAGGTCGACCAGGCCCTTCAGCGAGGTCTCGGACCCGATCGGAATCTGGATCGGGATGGCCTTGACGCCCAGCCGCTCACGGATGGTGCGCAGGCACATCTCGAAGTCGGCGCCGATC
This sequence comes from uncultured Caulobacteraceae bacterium, assembly GCA_964247465.1. Classification (GTDB taxonomy): domain Bacteria; phylum Pseudomonadota; class Alphaproteobacteria; order Caulobacterales; family Caulobacteraceae; genus CAHJWH01. Next base: position 4,755 of record CAXTUT010000021.1, read on the forward strand.
TTGTCCATCTTGTTGACGAACACGATCCTCGGCACGTCGTAACGGTCGGCCTGGCGCCACACCGTCTCGGTCTGGGGCTCCACGCCCTGGTTGCCGTCCAGCACCGCCACCGCGCCGTCGAGCACGCGGAGCGACCGCTCGACCTCGATGGTGAAGTCCACGTGGCCGGGGGTGTCGATGATGTTGAGGCGCTTGCCGTTCCAGTAGGCGGTGGTGGCGGCGGAGGTGATGGTGATCCCCCGCTCCTGCTCCTGCTCCATCCAGTCCATGGTGGCGGCGCCGTCGTGGACCTCGCCGATCTTGTGGCTCTTGCCGGTGTAGTAGAGGATCCGCTCGGTGGTCGTGGTCTTGCCGGCGTCGATGTGCGCCATGATCCCGAAGTTGCGGTAGTCCTCGATGGCGTGCTGGCGGGGCATGGGGCTGCGGCTCTTCGATCGTTCCGGCGGCTCTGAAAGCGCTTGGATTATGTCAGGGGTCGGTCGGCGGGCGGTCTAGCTGAGACCGCGCGCCCCGTCATGGAATATATAAGCCGTTACCAGCGGTAATGCGAGAAGGCGCGGTTGGCCTCGGCCATCTTGTGGGTGTCCTCGCGCTTCTTCACCGCGGTGCCCCGGTTGTTGGACGCGTCGAGCAGCTCGGCGGCCAGCTTCTCGGTCATGGTGTTCTCGCCGCGATTGCGCGCGGCGTTGACCAGCCAGCGGATGGCCAGCGCACGGCGGCGCTCGGGACGCACTTCGACCGGCACCTGATAGGTCGCGCCGCCGACCCGGCGGGAGCGCACCTCCACCGCCGGCGCGACGTTGTCGAGCGCGGTGTGGAAGACGGTGATGGTGTCCATGTCGCGCCGGCGCGTGTTGATCAGATCGAAGGCGCCATAGACGATGTTCTCGGCGACGGCCTTCTTGCCCTCATACATGACGTAGTTCATGAACTTGGTGACGATCAGGTCGCCAAACTTGGGGTCGGGGAGGACTTCGCGCTTATCTGCGCGTCTACGGCGGGACATCTAGATTCTCTCTTCTTCTGGACCCCGGCCTTCGCCGGGGTGATCTTCCGCTTCGCTACAGATCACTTCGGACGCTTGGCGCCGTACAGCGAGCGGCGCTGCTTGCGATTCTTCACGCCCTGGGTGTCCAGCACGCCGCGCAGGATGTGGTAGCGCACGCCCGGGAGGTCCTTCACCCGCCCCCCGCGGATCAGCACCACGGAGTGCTCCTGCAGGTTGTGGCCCTCGCCCGGGATGTAGCACACCGCCTCGATGCCCGAAGTCAGGCGCACCTTGGCGACCTTGCGCAGGGCCGAGTTCGGCTTCTTCGGCGTGGTGGTGTAGACACGGGTGCAGACGCCGCGGCGCTGGGGCGAGCCCTTTAGCGCCGGCACGGTGTTGCGGTCCACCGGCGGGCGGCGAGGCTTGCGGATCAGCTGGTTGACTGTAGGCATTCGATCTTTCGTCTCTTCAGAGGACTACGCCTTATCGCGCTCGGCGCGCCCTCGCTGGCTCGTCTTGGGCGCGGAGGAGGCCGCGTCCGGATGGTCCGCTTACGAAGCGCGCCGACGCGCATGCCCCATCGAAAAACGCGATAGGCCGGCTCGCGCGCTTTGGGCGAACCGGCGGGCGCACAGGCCCTGGTCATACGCTTCGCGCCGGACGGCGGACCGACCGACCTCGAAACAGAGGCGCGTCTTTAGCTACGTCCGGCCTCAAGGTCAAGACAACCGCCGCCCTGCATCGGGCGGTCTTCAAATGCGAGCTTGGCGTCCGTACTATCGCACGGCTGCGCCGGATGCAGCGACGGGGACGCGCGATGCGGAATGGGTCTGCGGCTTTGACGCTCTCAGCGTTGCTCGCGCTGGTCGGCGTCGGCGCATCGTCACAGGCCTACTCCGCCGTCCCGGCTGACCCGTCGGGGTTTGCGGCGGTGGATCCCTTTATCGGGACGGGGGCGGACGGCCACACCTTTCCTGGCGCGACCATGCCCTTCGGCATGGTGCAGCTCAGCCCCGACACGCTGATCGCCGATTTCAAGCATTCCTACGCCCACGCCGCGGGCTACCGCTATGAAGACCGGACGATCCAGGGCTTCAGCCACACCCATTTCTCCGGCGCCGGCCATTCCGACCTCGGCGACGTGTCGCTGATGCCGATCTCCGGCGACGTGCGGCTCGATCCGGGCTCGCCGGGCGATCCCGCTTCCGGTTACCGCTCGCGCTTCGACCACGCGAGCGAGGTCGCGCAGCCCGGCTATTACGCCGTGACGCTGGCCGACTACGGCGTGAGGGCGGAGCTGAGCGCCACGCCGCGCGTGGGGGTGCATCGCTACACCTTCCCCAAGGACAAGCCGGCGCACGTCCTCTTGGACCTGCGCCACGTCATCTACGACTATCCCGGCAAGGTGCTGTGGTCGCAGCTGCGCATCCGGCCCGACGGCTCGGTCATCGGCATGCGCGAGACGCGCGGCTGGGCGCCCGGCCGCAAGCTCTACTTCGCCCTACGATTCTCCACCGCGCCCACCGGCCACGCCCTCTACGACCGGGAGCCGGTGGACGCGCCTTACAAGGGCTTCGCCGGTCCCGGCACGGGGCCGCGCGATATCCCCTTCATCCAGGGCCGGGGCCTGGTGGGCGTCTTCGACTTTAGGACCCTGCCCTCGCCGCTGGTGGTGAAGGTCGCCTTGTCGCCGACGAGCGAGGCCGCGGCGCTGGCCAATCTCGCCGCCGAGACGCCGGACTTCGGCTTCGACGCCGTGCGCGCCCGCGCCCGGAGCGCCTGGGAGGCCGAGCTCGGCCGGGTGCGCTTCGACGCGCCCGCGCCCATGCGGCGCAACCTCTACACAGCGGTTTATCACTCGTTGCTGGCGCCGAGCCTTTTCATGGACGTGGACGGCGGTTATCGCGGCCCCGACAACGAGACGCACCAAGCTCGCGGCTTCACCTTCGTCTCCAGCTTCTCGCTATGGGACACCTACCGCGCCGAGCAGCCGCTGATGACGCTGATCCAGCCGGACGGGCGCACGACGGACACCATGACATCGCTGATCGTCTCGCGCGGGGAGAGCCCTTACGGCATCCTGCCGGTGTGGCAGTTCGCCGGGCTCGAGACCTGGTGCATGATCGGCTACCACGCCGTGCCCGAGCTCGCCGACGCAATCATGAAGGGCCAGCCGGGCTTCGATGCGAACCAGGCGCTCGACGCCATGGTGGCCAGCGCCGACTATGGTCCCTACGGCCACCTCGCGGACTATATGCAGAAAGGCTACGTGCCCGCGGACGTCGACGGCGAGGGCGTGTCCAAAACGCTGGAGTACGCCTTCGACGACTGGACCATTGCCCAGGCCGCGCGCAAGCTCGGCCGCGCCGACGTCGCCGCCAGGTTCGAGCGGCGGGCCGGAAACTGGCGCAGCGTGTTCGACGCCAAGATCGGCTTCGCGCGACCCAGGCTCGGCGACGGCGCGTGGCGCGAACCCTTCGATCCGGCCGCCGCCGGAGCGGGATCGGGCTTCACCGAGGGCAACGCCTGGCAATACAGCGAGTACGTCCCTCAGGACGTCGCCGGTCTGATCGCCGCCATGGGCGGCGACAAGGCCCTGGTCGCCAAGCTGGACCTGACCTTCGACCAGCGCGTCGATCCCAAGGTCTACGCCCATGTGGAGGACATGGCCGGGCTGATCGGCCAGTACGTGCACGGCAACGAGCCCAGCCACCACATGGCCTATCTCTACGACTACGCCGGCCAGCCCTGGCGCACACAGGCCCGGCTGAAGCAGATCGTCGACAGCCAGTACCGACCAGCGCCGGACGGCCTGGTCGGCAACGACGACCTGGGTCAGATGTCGGCCTGGCTGATCTTCACCGCCCTCGGCTTCTATCCGGTGGCTCCGGCGTCGAACCAGTACGTGATTGGCCGGCCTTTCGTGGACCACGCCGAGCTGACCCTGCCCAATCGCCGTCGCTTCGCGGTCGATGTGGACGGGCTGTCCGACGCGCATCCCTATGTCGGCAAGGTGAGGCTGAACGGGCGACCGCTGGCGCGAAGCTACATCACCCACGACGAGATCATGGCGGGCGGCGAGCTGGCGTTCGTCATGCAAGCGACGCCGGACACGAGCTGGGCCACGAGGACGGACGCGCGACCTATGTCGATGTCGCCCTACCCGCAGCCCTGAGGATCGCGCCTTAAGCGCGTGGTTGCGGGACCATCCTCAGCTCCGGCATGGGCCGCAAGGTTATGCTCATGACGGGCCTGGGCGCGACCGTGTCCGCAGCCGGCCGCAAGCGCAGCCGCTGCAGCAGCACCGCCAGGACGGCGACCGCCTCCATCATGGCGAACCCCGCGCCGATGCAGATGTGGGGCCCGCCGCCGAAGGGCATGAAGGCGAAGCGGTGGCGCGTGGCGACCCTGTCCGAGGCGAAGCGGTCCGGATCGAAGCGCAGCGGCTCTTCCCATAGCCGCGCATGGCGGTGCAGGGCGTAGATCGGGATCGCCACCACCGCGTTCGCCTGGAGCTTCACGCCGCCGAGCTCGGTCGCCTCCCGCGGCGCGCGCGAGATCAGCGGCGCGGGCGGAAACAGGCGCATGGCCTCGGAGAAGACCTGGGCGAGGTAGGGCATGGCCTCCAGGTGGCCGGGCGTGACCTCCTCGCCGCCGGTCACGCGGTCGATCTCCTCGAGCACCTGCGCCTCCACCTGAGGATCACCGGCCAGCAGGTGCAGCGTCCAGGCCAGGCCGAGCGCTGTGGTCTCATGGCCAGCGGCGATGAAGGTCAGCAGGTTGTCGACAAGCTGTTCGTCACCGAGCGTGCGTCCGCTCTCCGGGTCTGAGGCTTTCTCCAGCAAGCTCAGCAGATCGGGCCGGTCGGCGCCGCTGCGCCGGTGCTCGGCCACCAAGTCCGCGGTGACGCTGCGCAGATGCGCGCTCGACCTGCGCGCGCGACTGCGTCCGGGGTACGGGACCCAGATCGGCAGGCCGAGCATCGAGGCCGCCAGCGCCCAGCCCGTGGCCTGCAGCGTCTGGGCCATCGCCTGCTCGAAGCGCCCGGTCTCCACGGCGGCGGGCTTGGAGAGCATGGTGGCCAAGATGATGGCGAAGGTGGTCGCCATGGTCTCGTGGTTCAGCTGCAGCGTCTCGCCGGCGCGGGCGAGCCAGCGGTCGCGGGTCTGGCGCGCCGCCTGGAGCATGGCCGGGGCGAGCGCCTTCAGCTTGGCCGGCTGGAAGGCCGGGGCGGCTGCGCGCCTCTGCCAGCGCCAGTGCGCGCCCTCGGCCACCAGCAGCCCTTCGCCAAGCGTCGGGCCGAGGACCCGGCGGTTGGACGCGGCCTTGCCGAACAGCTCGGCGCGGCGCACCAGCACGTCCTGGATCAGCTCCGGCTCAAGAACGTACAGGGCGCGGCCGAGCGGCCCCCAGCCGGTAACCAGGGGATGCTCAAACACCTCGGGCGGCAGCGCCTCCAGCGGGTTGCGCGCCACCTTGCGGATCAGGCCGGGCCCAAGCCGCTGCCCGGACGCGACGACGGGGCGAGCAGGTGCGGTCAGCTGGGTTTGCGACATGGCTGAGGTTCAACACATCCGCCCCGAAGGACCAACGCTCTCCGTCCGGCGTATCAGATCAGGGTCTTGGCGTGCATGTCTTCGTGCTGAAGGCCGCCGAGGCGGGCCGCCACGGCGGCGACGAAGGCGCTCAGCAGCATGCCGACGGCGATGAACAGCGAGGCCTGGGCGGCGATGTTGGCCGCGCGCTCGGCTTCCGCAGGCGTGAGGGGAGCGGTCGAAGCGGCCGCAGCCGACCCGGCGTAGGGCGCCAGGACCGTCGCCCCGAGCAGCAAGGCCGCCAGCGTAGCCACGGCCCAGACGATGAGGCCATGGGCGGTGTCGCGGAAATGGCTCTCGTCGCTGTGCACGCCGACCCAGGTGGTCCGCAGGCGCCCGGCGATATAGCCGCCGAGCGCGCCCGCTAGGACCTGCACCGTCATCGCGCCGGCGCCGACGATCGGCGTGAACCCCGCCAGACCGCTGCGCGACGGAAGGCCGGGGAAAGCCACGGCGTAGCCAAGGCCGGCCGCCGCCAGGGTCAGCAGGATCGAGGTCGCCACCGCCACGCTCGCGCCCGCCCAGATGGCGGACCATGAGATCGCGGGCTGCGGCTGGAACAGTCGGTCTGCGGAGGCGCGAGGGGACTGAATGGAAAAGGCCTGATCCTGGGTCATGCGGGTCGCGCCTCGATCAGAAGTGATGGCTGCACATGGCCAGCAGCAGGATGATCGGGATCGGCACGCCGACGAAGTAGAGCAATATGGAGCGCATCGGTGGTCCCCCGCTGTTTCGCCGCCCGGCCCCCAGGGCCTGCGAGCGCCCGACGATCGGCGCCCCCTGTGAGCTTAGCCGTAAACGACGCAGCCTGTCGGGTGTTCCCTGCGCAGACGAGCGGAGTGCGGCGAGACGACGGCGGCCAATTCAGCGATTGGCGTTGCGATTAGGCTAGGCAGGCTGGAGCTTATCCTGCGTCTTCGTCTCGAAATCGCTCGCTGCATGGCGTTCATGGAGCTGGCTTGAAGGATCGCCGGACATCCGGTTGACCATGCGTCCGCGGCGCACGGCGGGGCGTGCTGCGATGGTCTCGGCCCAACGTCGTACGTGCGCGTAGTCCTGCACCTGCAGGAACTCCCCCGCCTCGTAGAGCAGGCCCATGGCCAGCTGGCCGTACCAGGGCCACACCGCCATGTCGGCGATGGTGTAGTCGTCGCCGGCCAGATAGACGCTTTCGGCCAAGCGCTTGTCGAGCACGTCGAGCTGGCGCTTCACCTCCATGGCGAAACGATCGATGGCGTATTCGATCTTGATCGGCGCGTAGGCGTAGAAGTGGCCTAGCCCGCCACCGAGATAGGGCGCGCTGCCCATCTGCCAGAACAGCCACGACAGACATTCCGCCCGCTCGGCGCTCTGGGTCGGCAGGAAGGCCCCGAAGGTCTCGGCCAGATGGACCAGGATGGCCCCGGACTCGAAGACCCGGACCGGCGCCGCTCCGCTTTGGTCGACCAAGGCCGGAATCTTGGAGTTGGGATTGGCGGCCACAAACCCGCTGGAGAACTGGTCGCCTTCGTTGATGCGGATCAGCCAGGCGTCGTACTCGGCGCCGGCGAGGCCTAGCTCCAGAAGCTCCTCCAGCATCACCGTGACCTTCACGCCGTTCGGCGTGGCCAACGAATAGAGCTGAAGCGGATGACGGCCGACCGGCAAGTCCCTCTCGTGCGTCGCGCCCGAAACCGGGCGGTTGATGTTGGCGAAGCGGCCGCCGTTCTCCTTGTTCCAGCTCCAGACGGAAGGCGGTGTATAGGCGGGCGTTTCGGTCATCGGAGAACTCCGGAGCGCAAAGCGGACCGCCAGGGAGCAGGCGCGAGGGGTATGGGGCCGCAACGCGTGGCGATACGCCCGCGCGCAGGGGCCGCGCAACCTTGCGCGCAGCATCATGAGGCGCTGACACTCTAGCCGGCGTCAGACGCGGGTGGCGTCCTCGGGCGAAAGCAGGAGCACCCCGTCGGCGTCTGCGTAGAGCTGATCGCCCGGCCGCCACTCCACGCCGCCGAAGCTGAGCGGCGCCCCCGCCTCCCCCTGACCGCGCCGCACCGACTTGCGTGGCGTCGATCCGAGGGCCTTCACGCCGAAGTCCATCGCGGCGAGCGCTTCCACGTCGCGCACCGCGCCCCAGATGACGACGCCGGCCCAGCCATGGGCCAGCAGGTCCGCGGCGATCATGTCGCCCAGCAGCGCATGGCGCAGGCTGCCGCCGCCGTCCACCACCAGCACCTGGCCGTTGCCTGGCTCGGAGCTCAGCGCCTTGATGCGGCTGTTGTCTTCGAAACACTTTACCGTGGCGATGCGCCCGCTGAAGGCTCGCCGGCCGCCGTAATCGCGCCACGCCACTTCGGACGTGCGGGCGGCCGCTTCAAACCGATCGTAGAGGTCGCAGGTGCTGACGGTCATGGACGGTCTCTCGGCTGGCCGGCGTGGGGGCGATACAGGCGGCTGACCGCGCGTTCGTCCGGCCGCTTAGGGCGCCGGCGGTTTTACGGGCGCAACCGGCTGACGGACCACCGCCTGGTTCACGACGTGGGGATCATCGTGGAGCCGCACGTAGATCAGATGCCCCGCCTTGGGATGAGGCACGCTCAGACTGCGCCCCGGAAAGCCCTCGGGCACCTTGACTGCATCCTGGAAACCGGGCTCGCCGGACACGGCCGCGAGTAGGAAGAGGTCGTCGCCACTGAGTTCACAGGCACGGCTCACGCCTTGGCACTGCAGCGCCTGCAGGCTCGGCAGGCGGACAAGCGTGGCGAGCGGCCGCCAGTCGCTGGCGACGCCGTCCTGGACGACGCGGAAGCGCAGCGGTCCAAAGACCGAGCTTCCGAACGCCTTGAGCGTGTCCAAGGTGGCGAGCACCACCTGGGCGTCCTCCTGCGTCAGCCCATTGTCCAGGGTCAGGGTTGTGGACGCCGCGCCGTCATCGGTGGCCACCTCGATCGTCTCGCGCCCGCCAAATCGCGTGCCCGTCTGCGCCTGGACAGAGAAGGTGAGCTCCGCGCCCTGGGGCAGTTCGTCGGGTTGGGTCAGCTCGATCGGCATGGGGCCGGTCGGCAGGCGTCGGACGCTCTTGCCGATCAGGGCGACCTGAGCGCGGGGCGCACCCACCACGATCCGCAGGGACAAGGTGCGCCCGTCCTGCAGCTTGACGCGGGCGGTCAAGGTGCGGCCGGACTTGAGCTTGTCCCCCGCGGCGGCGTCGACCGTGCTCAGGGACAAGGCGTCCTCACCCGCGGATGAGGTCAGCGCGCCCGGGGTGAAGTCCACTCCGTCGAGTGTCAGGTCCGCCACCTCGTCAAGCCGGCTGCCGCTCAGCACGCCTGCGCTGTCGCCCGCATGGAAGGCGAAGCTTTCCATGTGCGCCGCCTGGGTGAAGGCCTGCAGCGGGACGGCGTCCGACTGAGCGACGCCGTACTGCTTGACGACCAGCGCGAGCGGGCCGGGCTGCCCGCCGGCCAGAGGCACGCTGACGCTGATCTGGTCGGGCGAGGTGGGCTTCCACTCCAGGTCGCGGCTGTCGCCGGAGGGCTGCTGTAGCGCCACGTGCTCAACGCAGGCCGACGAGCGGCCGTCCAGCCGCACCGTGTCGTCACGGCCCACGATGAGCGCCTGCTGGTCGTCAGGCGTAAGCCGCCAGGGCTGCGTGCGCGCGGTCTGCAGGTGGAAAGCCGGCCCGTCGAAGGACTGGAATCCCCACTCGCCGTGCAGCGAGCCGTCGATGGCGTCGCCGAGATCGCCTGCGTCCACCCCGCGGGTGTCTGCGATCATCCCGCCGAGTTCGGCGTCGGCGCGCACGGGCAGGTCGAACGTTCGGCCATCCTTGCCCTTTACCCGCAGCGTGAGATCGTGGGCGTACTGGGTGGAGTAGACCAGCGGCGCCCCGTCCACCGGCAGCACCAGGTCTGTACGCTCGGCGCAGAACACCTGCCGGGGATCCACGGGCTGCAGAGGCGGCGACTGCGGCGGCTCCACCGCCGGCAGGGCCGTCACCAGCACCGACTGCGGGTTGTGGAAGGATGGGGGGGTGTTCAGCACCAGAGACAGTTTGTCGTCGTGGGCGGTCGCGAGGGCGGGGATGTATTGGTACTGAGCGGTGCTGAAGGACTGCAGGATGCGCGCGATGTCGAAGGCCGCGGCGATGTAGGGGCTGGCGTAGCCGAAGCCGCCTACGGCGGACGCGCTGAGCTGGAGCGCCAGGTCGGCCGGCGCGCCGGAAGTCAGAGCCTCAACGATAGAGGTGCTGTGGCCGTCGTTCAGCACCAGGGCGTCGCCGCCCTGCTGCAGACAGGCGGCCTGAAGTTCGGGGGCCTTCTGGAAACAGTCGGTGTTCAGCTTGATGGTCAGGCTTCGCGCCAGCAGGGGCGAGACGGTCTTCAGCCGGTCCGGGTCGGCCGGGTCGCTGCGGCCCACGGCGGCCAGGAAGGCGTCGAGACGGGAGCGGTCCAGCGCGGCCTGGTTCAGGTCCTGCGAGGCGCGCACGAAGGCGCCGGGCCGCCCACGCACCGCGCCAACCAGGGTCTTGAAGTCGCCGCCCTCCTGGGGCGCCAGGAACAGGATGACCTGTTCCGCGTCGGCGGGCACGGTGACCCTCATGCCGTCACGGCCCTTGCGGGTCCAGGTCTCGTTGCGGAAGAACCAGCTTTCGGGCGGCGGGTTGGTCGCCCCGCGCAGGAAGGCCGCCACCAGCATATAGTGGACCGACTGGCTGGGCGGCAGGTCGGCGCGTATGGAGAGGTGGTCGCCGGGACTGAGGTTGGGCGTCTGCGCGATCGGCAGGGTCACGCCCGCATGGGTGACGCTGACGCGCAGGGTGGGGCCGGCGAGGTCGAACGGCTGTGGATCGGCGCGGACGGCCGAGGTCGTCAGCAGCATGACGATGAACGCAGCGGCGCCCAAGACCGCCGCGCTCGTCGCGCCGCGGTGCTGCAAGGCTTTCAGCAGGCGATCGACCATATTCCCTCGCCGCTTGCTACGTTCACGGCTCATGCCACAGGCCTTTACGCCTGCAAGTCCGGACGGATAAACCAGGATGCGCCGCGAGGTTCAATCATAGCCGGCATACAGGCGACATGACGCCAAGCGCCGCTACGTCGCAGAAATAAGCGGCGCTCCGCGCCTTCGTTCCAACGCGCCGCTAGGGGAGCATGCGCTGCAGCTCGGCGTGCCGGTCCACCCACTGGTGCTTCAGGGCGGCGGCCACATGCAGAGCGAACAGGCCATAGAGCAGGTAGGCCAGCCAGGTGTGGACGGCGAACAGCACGTCGTGAAAGCGTTCCTTGGCGACGGGCGCCAGGTTGGCGATCGGGGCGATACGGGGCCAAGGGATCAGCCAGAACAGCTTGTCCGGATGGGTCGGGCCGTCCTTCCAGGCGGAATCGTGCATCCATCCCGATAGGGGAATGCCTAGGATCAGAACGTAAAGCCCCATGTGCGCCCAGTGGGCGGCTCCGCGTTCCCATCGGGCGTAGTCGCCGGGGAGCGGCGGAGGCGGATGCCCGGCACGCCACAATACCCGCAGCAGCACCAGGCCCAGCACCGTGATGCCGATCGACTTGTGCATGTCGATCGCCGGCCTCGTCCAGCTTTCAGGCCATCTTCCCACAAACCAGACCAGCACGAGGTTGCCGGCGATCAAGACTGCGATGGTCCAGTGCAGGACGATCGCGACGCGGGTGTAGCGGGTGGCGGCGACCGCAAGGGGTGGGGAGGTCACCTCAGGCCGACGCGCGCCGCGGGCTGCGCACCAGGCCCAGGGCTGCTCCGACATCGGCGAACGCCGACAGCACCGTGTCGATCTGTTCGGGCGTGTGCACCGCGCTGACGCTGGAGCGCAGCAGCGGACGGCTGTCCGGCGTCGCAGGCGGCAGGGCGAGGTTCAGATACACTCCGGCTTCGAGCAGGCCGTTCCACATGGCCAAGGCGCTCTGCAGGTCAGGCATGGCGACCGCCACGATGGGCGTCGGCTCCGGGCCCGTCTCGAAGCCGAGGGCGTTCAGGCCGGCGTAGAGTCGGGCGGCGTTGTCGGTGAGCCGCGCGCGCAGCGGCGCGTCGCGCTCCACCCGTCCGAGCGCGGCCAGCGTGGAGGCCACCACGCCTGGGGGAAGGGAAGCGGTGAACATGTAGGGCCGGCTGACCACGCGCAGCAGGTCGAAGTCCTCCACGTCGGAGACGCAGAAGCCGCCTATGGCGCCCAGGCTCTTGGACATGGTGCCCACGATGAAGTCGACGTCGGCCTCCGCGCCGGCCATCTCCGCCAGTCCGCGACCGCGCTCGCCGAGCACGCCCATCGAATGCGCCTCGTCCACCAGCAGGTGGCCGCCCAATTCGCGCTTCACCGCCGCGATCTCCTTCAGCGGCGCGGTGTCGCCCAGCATCGAGTAGACGCCCTCCACCACGATCAGCCGCTCGCCCGGCACGCCGTCGAGACGGCGCAAGCGCTTGTAGAGGTCGTCGGGATCGTTGTGGCGGAAGCGGATCACCTCGGCGTGGCCGAGGCGCGCGCCGTCGTAGATGCTGGCGTGACTGTCGGCGTCCAGGATCAGGTGGTCGCCGCGCCCGACCAGCGCGGACAGCACGCCAAGATTGGCCTGGTAGCCCGTCGTGAACAGCATGGCGTGGCGGCGCCCGAAGAAGCGCGCCAGCGCCTGCTCCATCTTCAGGTGGGCGTCGAGGCTGCCGTTGGCGATGCGCGAACCCGTGGTGCCGGTGCCCCAGGCGCGCACGGCCTGAACCGACGTCTCCACGCACTCGGGGTCGAAGGTCAGGCCGAGGTAGTTGTTCGCGCCAAGGATGATGACGCGGCGCGCGCCCATGCGGCCCTCGGTCGGGGACAGCATCTCGTCGAAGCGCATGTTGAACGGATCGGCGCCGACCGCGCGAATCTGGTCGTACGCGTCTCGAAAACTGCGATGCCTTTCCAGCAGACCCATGCCTTCAGACCTTTCTGCGAAGTTCGGAGATCAGCGCGGCGAGGTCCCCCGCCGTCCGGACCTGGCCCAGCCTGTCGAGCGGGATCGACACGTCGAAGGTATCTTCCAACTCCATCACGATATTCATGAGAGCAAGGGAGTCGACGTTCAGGTCGCGGGCGATGTCGGTGTTCGAGCTGATCGAGACCGGACGTCCAAGGACGTTGCGTGCAGCGCGGGCGATCTCCGCAAGGGTGAAGTCCGTCACGCTTACGGTCATAGCCGTCCGAATCGCTCGTCACGCCCCATACCCACACGCGTAGAGATAGGCGGCAGGTGTGGCGATAGCCACAAACTCGTCACACCGCAATCCGTACCGATCGATCAAGCCAGCCTGCGGCGCGATACCAGGCGGCCGTGTCGCGAAAGCCTTCGAACAGGCCGAGCCGCGCCGCCGCAAGATCAGGGCCACCCTGCCGAGGCGCGACGCTCCAGCCGCCGTGCAGCAATTCCCGCACCTTGCCCGACGTCATGATCGGCGTGGCGCCCAGCCGCCAACCCAGATCGCCGAGCAGGCCCAGGGCGCGGATCGCTACCGACGGGACGCGGAGCAGGCGCGGATGAGCATGGACGGCTCGCGCCGCGGCTTCCATGACCTCCGCCACGGCGTATCCGTCGTCTCGACCGTCGCACAGAGTCAGCACGCCGCCAGACCCTCGGCTGGCGGCGAGGGCCGCGAGCGCATGGGCGGCGTCTTCCACGTGCAGGAACGGCAGGCGGACGTCGGGGCCGAGCACGGGCAGGATCGGGCTCGCCGCGGCGGCCCGGAACAGGGGCAGGGTCTGACGATCCTCCGGTCCGTACAGCGCGGGCAAACGAACGATCCATGCCCGCCCCTCCAGCACATCGGCGACGGCCTGCTCCCCAC
>CAXTUT010000022.1:0-18151 GCA_964247465.1 uncultured Caulobacteraceae bacterium
CTCCAGGGTAGAGTCGGTGGAGCCGAGTTCGATCCTCAGCTCCGGCCCCTCCGCCGTGTCGCTGCGGTAGATCCGCCACCCCGGGCTTGACGGCTCCGCCGGGCTGGCCTCGAACTGCAGCGGCCCGGCGAGGTGGAGGCCGCCGCCGGCGCTCAGCTCGCCCGCCACGCTGAGGTCGCCGGCGCGACTGAGTCGAAACGCGGAGCACGGCTCCGCCTCCGGGTCGCTGCGGACCTGCAGGTTAAGGCCGGCCGGCGAACCCGCCCGGTCAGAGCCAATCTCGAGTTCGACCAGGCCGTCGCAGGATACGATCGCCTGCGCCCTGGCCGTGATCAGCGGGCGGTTCGCGAGGTCGACCGTCAGTTCGCCGTCGCTAAGCGCGTCCAGACCCAGGAAGCCGAGATAGACCGGCCAGACGTCGCAAGGGTCGTCGGGCGGGTCTTGCGACAGGGTCCAGGGACTGTCCGGCGGCGGCGCGGCGGCCGGCGGCTTGCGGCGGTCGCCTCCGGGCGGCGTCGGCGTCGTCCAGACCTGCGGCGCCTGCGACCAGCGATCCTCACCGAAGGGCTGGCGGTCATAGCCGATCCATACGCCGAACCCGACGAGTCCGCGCGCGCCGAGGTCGGCGGAGCTGACCTTCAGGTGGCGCCGCTCGACGAGCACGACGTCGCGCCCGAAGCCGTCCACCGCATAGCCGGGATCGATGAACGCAGAGCCTTCGACGACCCTCAGCGCCAATCCATCGACCACGCCCCAGCCGTGGAACGCCAGCGTGTGGCGCCTCTGGATGCTGAGCCGGAAGCGCTGCTCCTCGTTCAGGTCGGCGGCGCACAGCGACTGGCCGTCGTAGAAGCGGACCGGCTGGGCGTTGGTCATAGGCGTCGCCTCGCAACGATCGGCGCGGGGACCCGGCCGATTGCATCATCGAGGGCTGCGATGAAGCGCGGATCGGCGGCGTCGGCCGGCACGGGCGGAAGGGTCAGGCGCCCGGCCACCTCCAGCGCGCCCGAAACGGCGAGGTCACCCCTGGGAGAAAGGCTCAGCACCACCTTGAAGTGGCCGCCGTCGCGGACCCCGACCGTGAGCCGGGCGCCGACGGGCAAGTTCAGGCACAGCCCCGTTTGCGAGCGGTCGAGCGCCACGCCCGCTCCGGGAGGACTGCGTGGCGGACCGGCGAGCGCCAAGCCTTGCGTTAGTGTGGCGCATCCGGCCGCAACCGAGCCTGCCGCCTCGACTCCACGCCGCCACGCCCGCAACAGCGGCCGATCGTCTTGCATTGCGGTCAGGGCGGCTCCCTCCAGCCGAATGGCGCCGGTCTGCGCCGGGTTGGAGACGACCGCCGCCGTCAGGCCGACCTGAAGCCGGCCGGCGGGCGAGGCGAGCCAGGCGCCGTGCTCCCGTCGCACCGCCCCCAGCGTGACCGTCGCCCCGCCCCTGTCCGCGTCGGCGGTTGAGGACACCGCGATGGCTTTGCCCCTGCCCGGGGCGTCGCCGGCGGCCTGCAGGTGGACGACGGCGGCGCTTGCATCGCCCAGCGCCGACGTGTCGACGGCGCTTCGGACCGGAAGAGCGAGGACGGAGCCGCCTTCGACCAGAGCGGCGCCGGCAGTCACCCAGACGCCGCCGTCGCCGATCTCGACGTCGAGCCCGCAGATCACGCCTGCGCTATGGAAGCGCTCGGCGTGCCGCGCGCCCGCGGCTGTGAGCGTCATCTGGCCGGCCTGGAGCAGGGCGGCCGTAAGCACCGACCCGTCGCGGTAGCGCGGCATTACCGAAGCGTCGGGCGGCGCGGTCATCGTCCTTTTCCGCCTGCGCGGAAGCGGCCGAACACGGCCCACCAGGCCCGCGGCGGCGCGGGCGGCCGCACCGCCAGCGCGAAGGTGGAACTGGCCAGGACGCGACCTCCGCCGGGGCGCCGCGCTACAGCCTGGATGGTGCTGGCCGCCGAAGGCGCGGCGCTGAGCGGCAGCCTCAAGATGCGCTCCACGCTATGGCGACCGAACGCAGGCAGGTCCAGGCGGGCGAGCGGCAGGTCGAACTGCGGCGCTGTGAACTCCACGACCAGGGGTTCGGCGCCGCCGTTCTCGGTGGAGACGAGCAGGACGACGTCTCGCTCCTGCGCGTCCCATCGAAGCAGCGTCTGCTCGACCTGCAGCAAACGCCGCTCCGCAGCGTGCGGCGGAGACGGATCGGACGCATCCGCGTCCGACGCCTCGACGACGGCGACGAGCTCTTCCCAAGCCGCGGCGACCGGCTTCGCAACGCCTGGCTCTTCAGGGGACGGCGGTGCCTGGATCGGCGGCTCTTCCCTTAGGACCTCGACGACTTCGACGACCTCGCGTTCACGAGGCCGTGCGGGAGCTGTCGTAGCGGCAGGCCGGGTCGGATCGGTCCGCTCCAGCGGCTCGGTGCGGCTGTGTGCGTCCGCGACGTGGGCCCCGACCACCCTCAGGGTGTGCGCCGTATCGTGGAGGGTCACGAGCGCCACCCTATCGCCGGTCGTGGCGTAGGGCGACCGGTCGAGCAGGCGCCGCACGTCGCCGGGCGATCGGCGGCCTCCCGCGTTCAGCGGGATTTTCTCCAGTGATCTCAGCCCGCGCGCCGCCAGCCAACGGTCGGCGTCTTGCGGCGTCAAACCCACGACGCCGGCGAGGTTGATGGAGAGAGCATTTCCCGCCTGCTCTATTCCGCCGCTCTGCCGCGTCGGGACCAGAGTGTCGATGAAGGACGCGCGGCTGTCCCTGCCGAGATGCAGCCTCGCCAGCCGGACCTCGGCGAGACCGGCCGCGCGAGGCGAACCCGTCAGGCCGAGCGCTATGCGCCGGTCCAGAACGATCCACAGCGCGGTGAGCAGGCGCGCCTCGCGCCCGTCCAGTCCCTCTGAGGCCTGCAGACGCTCTCCGACGCCTAGAACGTAGCGAAGCGGCGCCCCGTCAAGCGCCTGCACGAGACGTTCACGCACGGCGGGCTCGGCGGCGTCGATCCATCCGTGACCCAGCGTCCGCACCGCGTCGAGCGACCTGCGCCAAGCCTCGTCCCAGCCGTGCGCGCCCGAGGAGCGATCACGCTCCTCCGCAGGACGCAGCGACAGCTCGTAGGTCTCCAGGATGCGTGCGAAGCGCTCGAGCGGTTGCGCGCCCATGCCGTCGTGCTGCGCCGTCCGGCGGGGTTCCACCCTCTTTTCCCGGGCGCAGGCGAACAGGTCCCACTCCGCGGCCCGGGCCAGCTCCAGGCCTGCGGCTTTGGCCAACGCCTCCAGCCGCCGGATGTCCGGCGCCGGGACGACGATGGCGCGTCCATGCCCGTCGAGAGCGTAGCCCGGCTCGATCCTCACCGCTTCGGGATCGCCGGCGACGGCGGAGACCTCCAGGCCGACGACCACTCCCGAGCCGAGGTGGTGCGGCAGCAGCGCCAGCCGGTCCATGCCCCAGGACGCGAGAGCGTCCAGATCGGCCGCCGTAAGCAGTTGCCCCGGGAAGAAGGCGGGTCGGCGCGGCGCGACGAGCGGCCACGTCGGGTCCGCGTGGCCCTCGGACGGGAGCGGCGCGCCGCTTTCGCTGTCGATCCTAGACATCGCGCTCGGGATGCGCGACCGCGTCCCCCTCCGTCCCGGCTGCCGGCGAGTGGTCGTGGCTCAGGGTGAACCAGCTGTCGAAATCGCCGCCGGCGCCGCCTGATCCGGTCGGAAGCCGTCCGCCGACATGGCGGCCGGAAACGGGCAGTCCGTCGGCGTCGACCAGGAAGTCGCAGTGCAGACGCACACGCAGGACCTGACCCGCCAGACCGGCGAGCCCGCTTCCAGCCGCCACACGCAGGCGCGCGGTCATGCCGTCCGGCGACAGATGAGGCGCGGCCGCCGGGCAGACGCGCCGCAGGACGCCCGCATGATGGGTGGTCAGCTCGAAGGTCTCGGCGTCCACGCCGGAAACGACCGGATGATCGAAACCGATCTCAAGCAAGAGGCCCGCCGCCGCCACGCTGGACAGCGGCGTCGCGCCCCCATGCGTCCAGCTGGTGTGCACGATGTTCGGCCCGGCGCTCAGCGGAGACACGGGGCGGCGCACGGAAAGATCGAGGCGCCATCCGTCCTTCGCGGTCCACTCCAGCCGCCCGAGTGTCAGGCCGGGGCGGCTGGGTCGCGCGCCTTCCGCCACGACCTCGATCTCGACCTCCTCGACGACGGCGCTCGGCTCCGTGCCGCTCTTGGCGCCGCCGCCTAGCAACTTCGGAGCAGGGTCTACGCCGCGCTCGACCCGCGCCGCCTGCAGGGTGACGCTCCTGCCTCCGGTGAGGGCGTCGGGCTTCAGGCTGAGGGCCTGGCTCTCCAGCAGGAACACGTCCTCTCCCGAGGCGTCGATCGCATAGCCGGGTTCGACGGAGATCAGACACCCGTGATGGCCGTCGCTGCGCATCTTCACGGCCAGCCCGAAGACGACCCCCCATCCATGCAGCGCCTGCTTGTAGAGCCGCAGACGGTCGCGCAGGTAGGTCTGCTCGAGCGTGAGGTCCGCGGCGGTGAGGAACCTGCCGTCGAAGAAGCGCGGACGCCTGAGCGCCGGAGGGGCAGGCTCGCGTCTGGGATCTGGCCGAAGCGGCGGTTGCGTACTCATGCCGCCGGTCCGGCCCGTTCGGCGCCCGCCGTCGCGCCCTGCACGGGGGCCGGCCCGAGAACGGAGTTGACGCCGAGCAGGGCGTCCTCGCCAAGGCGCAGGCGGCTCTCGAACAGCATCAGCTCATAGGCGGTGTCGGCGGGGCACTCGGCGTCGATCGCTTCGCGCAGCCAGACTTCCTTCTGCGGCGTGTCCACCCAGCACCTGGGGGCGAAGACCCGGAAGGTGTTGGCGAAGGCGCGCAACGCCTCCACGAGCGGGTCGCCTGCGCCTATGCGGGCCACCCCGACCTGGGCGCTGCCCAGCACCAGCCGCGCGTCGCCGCCCGCCAAGGTGCGAGGCCCCAAGCCATCCCGGTCCAGTTCCAGCCAGCGCCGCTCCCGAAAGCCTTCGACGACGGCGGGCAAGCCTGCGAGGTCTGCGGTCTCGACACCAGAGATGTTGGCGAGGCAGGCCTGCAGCACGCTCTTCACCGCATCCGGCGTGCCCCGCCGCGGGTAGGCTGCCGGAACGGTCTGGAGCAGCCGGCGCCACGTCTGAGCCGTATCGGGCCCAAGCGGCGCCAGCGCCAGGCGGCCAGCGAGCCAGCGCAGCTCGTCCGCGGTCCCCGCTTTGGGATTGAAAAGGCCTTCGAGGCCGGCGACCCGCTCGTCGATCTGGGCCCAGACGGCCTCGAAGATGGCGAGATAGCGCTCCAGGAAACGGGCCGGTCCCTGCGTCGACGCGTAGAGGGCGGGAAGTTGCTGCAGCAATCCCTGGCGAGGATAGCGAAGCCGGATCGACTCGACGACGGGCGTCTGGAACCCCGCGCCGTCCAGCTCCAGGCAAAGCCAGAGATAGCGTCCCGGAGGGCTCTGGACGACGAAGTCCAGACCGACGGGCCCATCTGGCGGCTCGTCTCCATCCGGGTCGGCTGCGAGCACGACCGGGTCGCTCCAGGCCGGGCTATAAGGCTCCGTCGCCGGCGCCGCCCCCTCCGGCGGCAGCTCGCCGGAGGTGAAGCTCCGCGCCACCACCTGGGCGCCGCGCGGAAGCGAGTCGAACACCAGCTCCACCTGGTCCCAGGCGCAATCGTACAGTCCACTATCCAGGGCGGCCGACACCCAGCGTCCGATGGGAGCGTAGCGGTTGGGAGAGGCGGCGCTCCGCCGGACGCCCGGCGCGGACGGGCCGCGGGTCCGGGCCAGCGTCGAACGGGCGAAGAGCGGCCTCAGCGCATGGCCGTCGAGGAGCGGCGTGACATGGCTGCGCCCCTCGACGTCGATCCTGAGCAGACCCAGCCCATGACGCTCGTCGGGGGAGAGCTCGCCGCCGTCAGGCCTTCGCACGTCCAGCCGGGCCTCACCCTGCGGCGTTACGGCGGCGAGGAGAAGGCGCCCCTCGTCATCGGCGGCCAGCCGCCGCCAGCTGACGTCGGCCGGGGCGGCGCAGAGCAGTCGGGACCCCGCGGCGAGGGGATCGTGGGCGAACACGCGTCCCGCGGCGTCCAGCACGATGACGCGCCCCTGCGACGCGGCGAGATCGAGAGGCGACCATCCGCCTTCAGGAGGCTCCAGCGCCTGGGTCCCCTCGTCTGCGGCGCCGAGGAGGACGAGGGTCGGGTCGTGCTCCCAGGCCACGCAGAGCCTTTCCCCGACGATCGCCAGCAGGGGCTGGCTGGTCTTGTTACGGGGCCGGGCGAGTGAGCGCACCCGCCGGCGCTCGGCGCCCTCGTAACGCCATATGGCGACGGTCGCGTCCGTCTCGACGGTGACCTGGTGGAGGGCGCCGCCGGCGTCGCTCGCCCAGCCGCGGGGCGGGATCAAACCGCCGAGGGTCCCGTCGGGGCTGTCCAGCGCGTCGGGTCCGCCAGGCGTAGGCGTCAGGCGCAGGCCGCCCGCCTCGCGCACGTTCACCACGCCTGGCGCGCCCGGGCCGGACGTGCGCCAGCCGTTGCGGCTGTTCAAGACCAGGGTGGCGGGAAGCGCCACGCTCACGGCGTGGCTCTCGCGGGTTCGGGCGAGACCTTGACGGCGTGTTCCGCCGCGCTCCACAGCAGGGCGTCGGGCGGCGCCTGCACCAGCGGACCTGGCGCTTCGACCCCGTCGACGCTGAGGATCAGCGACACGTCCCGCACGCCGTCCACGCGGCTCAGGGCGGCCAGGAGCTCGAAGGTGTAGAACTTGCGGCCGAACGTCAGCGGCTCGGGCGGATCGCGCAAGGACGGGATGAGGAAGGCGTTGACCGCCGCGCGGCACTGATCCGCCACCGCATCCGGCGCTGCGCTGGCCTGGCAGATCACCGAGGCTTCCACGTGCACCCTCGAATAGCGCGCCCCGACGACGAAAACTTCCGTGGTCAGGGTCCGCACCCCATCCAGAACCGCAGCGACGCTGTCGCAGAGTTCCGGCGGGGCTGCTGGCGGCTCAGGTGGACTGACGCCGCCGCTGACCGCAACCTCAGGCGCGATGACGATGGTGACCGCACCCGGCGTCTTGACGTCTGGCACGTCGGGATGGGTGAGCGGGAAGACGCGCGCGGCGGCCACGCCGCCGGCCGTCATGGCGAACCCGTGGTAGTCGTCGGCCGAGACCGCGCGGTCGCGGATGCGCAGGAGCGAAGGGGCCCGTGCGGCGAGGTCGTCTGGACTCTCCGCATCCTGTCCGCCTTCGGTGGCCCGCGGGTTGGTCACGCCCTGCAGGCGCAGGGCTTGTTTCAGGACCGTGATCGAGCCGGCCTGCACATTGCCCCGCGCTCCGCCTCCCCAACGGTACGCGGCGGCGGCCACCTGCCAGCCGGTCGGCGGCACGGCCCCGCGACGCCCGTCGCCGAAGCGGACGACGCCGGTCGAGGGGTCGAGCTCGAAGACGTGCTCGAAGCCGGCGGCTTCCCGCAGGTCGTCGACCTGGCGCCAGGTCTGCGGCGAAAGCGTAGTCCCCGAGGCTTGCGCCACCGGCGGCCGCAGCTCCAGGCTCAGGCTGCCGGGGAGTACGGGGCTGCGCTTCAGGGTGAAGCTCTCGCACGCCATGCCCTGCGTGTAGCCGAGCGTCTCGTTCTGCACGGTGCACAGGTGGCGCGCCCGCACCGTGTTGGCGCAAAGGACATCCAGGCGCGGCGGCTTGTCCGGGAAGCGGCCGCTCTCGATGCTGAGCCGAAACCAGCAGCTCGCCGACGCCGCGCCGGCGAGGATGGCCGGGCGCACGCTGTAAGGCGTTCCGACGACGAGGTCGCCCTCGCGCGTCAGACCTGCGGTGTCGTCGCGAAAGATCGGCAGGTCGCGCCAGAGCTGGGTCTGCGCGTCGTCGAGATAGGCCCACTGCAGCCGCACGGGCGAGAGGGGCGGCGCCGTCGCGCCTTGTGGACCGCTGAACGGCGGGGGCGGCGCGCTCGCCGCGGTGAGCGGCGGCAGGAAGGCGTGCAGGCGCAGGCGCGACGGGAAGGCCACCGCAGGCGAGGCGGGGTCCAGCGTCCCGAAGCCGAGCAGCAACGCCGCTCTGGGCTGGGGCCGCTCGCCGAACGGCATCCAGGCGGCGCCGTTCTCCACGTTCAGGGCGCTGTGGTCCTGGTAACCTCCGTCGGCGAAGACGAGCACCTTGGACAGCGCCAGGGGCGTGACGTCCAGAGCCTCGTCCGTCTCGAAGACGATTTCGCCGTCCGGCCCGCTCGCCGCGACCTGCGTGAACGCTCTCACGGGGACAGGCTGCAGCTGACGGGCCTGATCCGGCTTGATCGGCGCATCCGCCACGATGAAGCTCAGGTAGGCGCAGGCCGGCGTCGCGGGCTGCGCCCGAAGGCCCAGCAGCTCCAGCGCCTTGCTCCAGGTCCGCTCCGGCGCGCCGTTCACCTGCCAGATCGTCGTCTCCGCCAGCCAGGCGAAGAGTTCGAACAGCGTCATCCCGGGATCGGAGACGTTGAAGTCGGTCCACTCCGGCGTGGAGCGCGGGATCCGCCGACGCGCTTCGCTGACGAAGTCGTCGAAGCGCCGGAGGTCCATGGGCGGCGGCGCGGTCAAGAGGGCGCCCCTTCGTCGAGGAACAGGGGATAGACGACGTTGCCGAGCGCGTTGTTGACCCGCAGGCGGTAATCGATCTGGACCACGACCAGGCTCCTGCGGCCGGCCGCGGGATCGGCCCGCACCGCCAGGACGTCGATGCGCGGCTCCCAGCTCACGAGCGCCTCCCTGACCCGGACCGCGATCAGGCCGCGCAGTTCGGGCGTGTTGGCCTCGAACAGCAGGTCGTGGATCGTGCATCCGAAGTCCGGCCGCATGAGGCGCTCGCCGGGCGCGGTGCCCAGGATCAGCCAGATGCTGTCGCGCACCTTGTCCTCGCCGCCCTCGCGCACGAGGCCGCTGCGCGAGGGGCGCAGCGGAAAGGCGAGCCCGCGGCCGATGATGAGGTCTTCGCTCATGGCCGCGGACTCAATTGATCTTCACGATCGCGCCCTTGATCGTCACCGGGCCGGCGCTCTCGATCTCGAGCTGGGTCGTGGACTTCAGCGACATCGCCGCCTTCGCCGTCACGTTGACGTTCACCGCCGTCACCGTCACCGCGCCGGTGTCGGCGATCACCTCCACGTCGCCGCGGGTGCAGTGAACGGAGATCTTCTCGCCGGCCGCGATGGTCACCTGGCCGTTGGCCGACCGGATGCGGATCACGCCGCCGGAGTCGGTGTTGTCGAGCAGGATCTCCTTGTCCGCGCAGCTGATCTGCAGCGAGCGGGCCTTGTCCTTGTCGACGAGGCGGATTTTCTCGGCCGACTCCGTGTCGTCCATGACCAGAACATGGCCGCTGCGCGAACGGATCACGCGCAGGTTGTTCTTTTCGGCGGGGTCGCCCATGTCGGGCGGCCGGTCCTGGCGGCTCCAGAGGCCGCCAAGCAGGTAGGGCCGTTCGGCGAGGCCCTGCTCGAACGCCAGCAGCACCTCGTCGCCCGGCTCGGGGCGGTAGAGCAGGCCGCGGTCCGCTCCGCCCATGGGCGAGGCGATGCGCGCCCAGGCGCTCTTCACCTCGTCGCCCATCACGGGATAGCGCACCTGCACCCGGCCAAGGGCGTCCGGATCGGCGAGGCTGGTCACCAGACCCACGGCGACGCCCGGCAGGGTCGGTCGGGGCGCGTTCACGACGCCAGGTCCCGGCGGCACTTGAAGCGCGTGCGATAGCCCGTGCGATCGAGGACGTGGCAGGTCGACGTCAGGGTCCAGCGGCCGCTGTAGGTCTCGCCGACGCCGGTGAGCCCTATGGAGGCGCCAGCCCGCAGAGCGGGGGCCCCGACGCTTTCACCCTCGCCGACCAGGAGCTGGTTCAGCAGGTCCGACATGAGGCCTTGGGCCAGGGCGGAGGCGCTCGCCGCGTCCACCGCGCCGTAGTCCACCACCGTCTCCTCGATATCCGACCAGGCGGCCCTGATCCGGCCGTCCAGCGCCGCGAGGCCCCCTCCGAGCTGTTCACCGCGCGTGGCCGTCGCGACGATAGCCTGCTTCTGCAGGCCGTCCCAGCTGCGCACGGTCAGCCTGGCGGCCTGCGAGCCGGCGTCGAGCAGGGCTGCGAAGCGGGTGAGGTCCTTGCCGAGCACGAAGTCCTGGACCGCGGCCGACGTCCTCGGCGGACCGAAATACAGGCCGAACTCGCCCTGCGATTCGGTCGCCTCGAGCACGTAGCCGAGCCGCCGCGCCCGGGAGCGCAGGAACAGGATGTCGGGACAGTCGCCCTGCAGCACATAGGTCTGGGGCGCCTCGAGCGCGCCGCTCCCACCGGTCTGGATCGTCACGCCCAGCCGCTGGGCGACGGCTCCGACGATCTGGGTCTCGGTCTGGTTCTCGTAGGTCTGGGTGACCGGACCGCCGAGCAGCGCGGCGAGCCGGCCCCGCCCGACCACCGTCAGCGTCTGCGCCTCGTCCGCGGAGAACACGGCCCGGCTCGCCGTGATCGATCCCGAGATCATCGGCGTCGGGGCCGCGGCCCCGAGATAGCCCATGGCGATGTCGAGCTTGCGACCCGGGAGGAAGTCCGCACGGTCCGAATAGACGGTCGTCATCGTCTTCGGGTCCCAGTTGTCGAGCTCGATCAGGAAGCCGTCGATCTGGTCCAGGTCGTCGCGATACACTACCCGCAACACGTCGCTGGCGGTGGCCGGCGGAAGCGGTCGTCCGTCCAGGCGGATGTCGAACGTGGGAACACGGTCGGGACCGGCGGGTCTGGCCATCGCTCAGCGTCCCGCCGCCCGCCAGGCGTCCAGAAGGGGCAGCGTCAAGACGTCGCCCGGCCTCAGCCGGCGCGGATTGGTGATCTTGTCGGGATTGGCGGCGGCGATCCAGGGCCAGGCCGCCGGCGATCCATATTCCTGCGCGGCGATCAGGGGCAGGGTATCGGACTGCTTCACTTGATAGGTCTTGGTATGGTCGGGCGACTGTTGGTTGAGACCTTGGTCGCGCTCGGCCTTGGTCATGAATTCCCGCAGCGTCACGGCGACCTGGGCGCGGACCGGAACGCCGTTGGGCGCGAAGAGCAGGAAGGTCTGGGCCACGTGGATGGCCACGCCCTGGAAGCTCAGCCCCTCGCCCCAGGTCAGCCGCACGACCGGCGGCGCGTGGGTCTTCGGCTGAAGCAAGGTGAGCTGCTCGAAGGGCGTGGTGAGGTCGCGCACGTCCACCGGGCTCGTGGTCATGTCTGCATTGGCCGTTGTGTCGAAGAACAGGTCGAGCTTGATGTCCTGCAGATCGCTGGTCGTGAACTGTTGCAGCGGCGTTCGCGTGTCGATGCTCTTGACGGTCTGATAGTTGACGCGCCGCTCGAGCGTGAGCTGGGTCGGGTTGAACTGCACCCTGATCCGCTGCGGCAAGCCGCGCGCGGCGTCCACCGCCTGGCGGTCGACGACTTCCAAGATGGCGCGGCTCAGCTCCACGACAGGGCCGTTCTGCGCCGGAGCTGGATCGCTTGTTCGAGCAGGGCGTCGCCTTCCGCCTGTCGTCGGCGGCGTTCCAGTTCCTCGAGCACCAGAGCAAGCAGGTCCTCGGGCGCGGGCGAAGACCCGTCGGGGTCCGCCAGGGTGACGTCGCTCTCTATGCGGTCGATGGAGACGCTCACGCCTTGCTCCCGCTCATCCACTTCAGGCCGCCATGGGCGAGCTCCAGGGTCTCGATGGCGATGCGCCCTTCGGAGGCGTCGAGATCGGGACCGCTCCAGCGCGTCGGAAAGGCCTGGGAGAACTCGACCACCATAGGTGCGGCGTCGCCGGCTTCGGACAGGATGCGGATGCAGCCGTCGCGCAGTTTCAGCACTCCGCGGGCCACGTCCGCGTACCAGTTCCACAGCAGCGGGTCGCCGACGCCGCGCTTCAGGACGATGTCGCTTTGCCGGGTCTGGCCGGTGAAGCGGTGGACCGCGCCCAGAAGGCCGCCCTCGGCGAGTTCCTTGACCTCCGTGCGCATCTCCAGTCCGGAGCATTGCGAAAAGCCGCCGACCGGAAGGTCGTTGAAGCGCAACTCGAAGCGGAAGGCCGGCAAGGGCGCGATGCGGGTCGCCATGGCCTAGTCCAGCAGTCGGGTGAGCGCTTCGGTCTTGCCGATGCGCACCAGGATGAACTCGGCCGGCGACGGCAGGCGCAGCCCCAGCAGGCAGACGACCATGCCGTTCTCGATCTGCTCGGGCGGATTGGTGCTGTCGTCGCAGCGCACGAAGAAGGCTTGCGCTTCCGAGGCGCCGTCCAGCGCCCCGTCGCGCCAGAGCTGACGGAGCTGGCTGCGGACCACCCGCTCGATGTCGCCCCACAGGCGTCGGTCCGACGGCTCGAACACCGTCCATTGCAGCTCCCGCTCCAGGAGGCGCACGAGCATCAGCAACAGGCGCCGTTCGGAAACGTAGCGGACGCCGGCCGCACCGCCGCCGAGCAGACTTGGGACGCCGCCCCCGTCGTCGTCGCCAAGCGTCATGGCTTGGACGGCGGGGGACGTGTGCGGCGCCAGGGTCCGCGCGCCGCCGATGCGCACGCCTCGCCCCGGCTCCGCCCGCAGCACGTTTACGCCCAAGATGTTGAGATCGCCGAAGACGCCGTCGCCGACCCTGACGGCGGTGTCGAGCGCCGCCTCCAGCGCCAGGTTGGCCGGAGACCGGCGCAAGCCGAAGGCGACGTCGCAGCGGGCGTACGCTCCGGCGATATGCCCGCAGGGCGGTGCGCAGAGGGCCGGGAAATCGAGGCCGGCCGGATTGGCCACGCTCAGCCAGGGAAAATACAGTGCGCCGAAATCCCGGCCGGAGTCGGGCAGGTCCTGGACCCATGCGAACAGGTCCTCGAGCTCCGTCCGAGAGCGGTCGCCGATGGCGTCACGGTCTGGACCGGCGTCCTCGGAGAACGCCGAACGCCGCTCCGATCCATCGAAGGGCGAGTCGAGAATGGCGAACCGGTCGCCCTTTCGCCGGCAGCGGTCGAGCAGCGCGCTCTGCGCGGCGGCGATCCCGGCGGCCGTGAACGGGACCGGTCCGACGGTCAGGCGTTCGCTGGCGTCCGACGTAGCGAGATCGTCCTTCCAGAGCCCGTTGGGCATCAGGTCGGGCGCCGCGACCGCGCCCACCTCCTTGATCGCTTCCAGGGCGAGCAGTCCTGTGGCGGCCCCGTCCAGGGGCGGAGCGTCTCCGGCCTTGAAGCCGAGCATCATCTCCAGCGTCAGGCCACCGGAGAGCGTCACGGAGACGGGCCCGGAGGAGACCTCCGACGGTGCGCAGGGGAGCGCCTCGACCCGCACGAGGCGCGACCCGGTCAAGGGGTCGTTGATGGCGCCGGCGAGCAGCTCCGGCTGTCCCGGCGTGACCGGAAGGCTGAGCTCCTGCACGCCGTCGGCGAAGATCGTCAGCGTTTCCGCGTCGTAGTCGACCCGTGTCCGGACCGGGACGATCTGCAGGAAGCGCAGCTTCACACCGTCTCCCAGCGTCAGGTCGGCCTGGGGCGCCAAGCCGTCGGAGCCGCCCTCAAGCAGGGCGTCTCGCGCGTTCGACCAGCCCATCCGCTCGGCGGCCCGCTCGCCCGGACGGTCCGCGCCGCTCAGAAAACCGAACTCGGCGCCGGCGGAGGCCGGCCCGCGCACGGCGTTCACCAGGCGGGAGTTGAGGTTGATGACGGCCGCCGCGTCCGGCGTCGCGTCCAGCGACAGTCCGAGCCAGGTCTCCTTGGTCTCGCCGTCCAGGGCGAGCGAGAGGTCGAACCTTCCCAGGCTGCGGAAGGTCAAGCTGGCGCGCACGCCGCGGCCCCACGTTCCGGGTGTGGCGGCCACCAGGGTCATCAGCAGTCCCGCGCCGTCCGACGAGACTATGGGCAGCGACGCCGGTTCGGCCAGGGAAGGATCGGCCACCCGCACCACCCAGCAGGCTTGGCCGCCGTTGGCGAAAAAGCCATTCACCGCATGTGCGAGCCAAGCCTGGGTGGTCTGGGCGCCGAAGACCGCGCAGAAGTCCGACCAGGCGCGCAGCCGCACAGGCGTGTCCAACGGTCCGCGCGCCGCGACACCGACAAACCCCGCGATGTCCAGGCGCTTCGGATCGGGGGGGGCGGGCGGTGGCGCCGGGATCCAGTCGAACTGGACCCCGGGCTTTCGCAGCCGCGGCATGGAAGACTGCACTCGACGTCGCCGGTCAGGTCGACAGGGCGAGATCTTCGCAGACGATCTCGAGCGACTCGATCGCAGCGTCGTTGGTCTTGGCGTTCAGCGACGGACCTTCCCACTTGTTGGGCCAGGCCTCCTTGAAGGCCCACTTCAAGGCGGGCTGGCGCGACTCGTTCTGCAGGATGATGGTGCCCGACTTGCGCTCGGTCTTGCCCTGCATGACGGTCTGGCGCCATTTCCACAGGTCCAGGCTGTCGGTGTAGCCTCGCTTCAAGGTGATGTTGGAGAACTTGCGCAAGCCGGGAAGCTTGCGCACGGTGATGTCCTCGTTGCCCTCGCGATACTCGATGACGTCGCTTTCCGACGTCAGGCCGCCGATCTCCGAAAATCCGGCGACGTTGACGCCGTCGATCTGCACGACGAAGTTGAAGGCGCCGTAAGGGTCCTTACGATCAGGCATCTCGGGGTCTCCTGCTGGCGGGTCTCGGGTCGGCCGGCGCGTTCGCTCAGGACTGGGCGGCCGCGGTGAACTGGCTGAACCTGAAGATGACGAACTCGGCGGGTTTGACCGGCGCGATGCCGATCAGACAGATCAGCCGGCCGTTGGCGATGTCGTCCTGGGTCATGGTGGTGGCGTCGCAGGTGACGGTGAACGCCTCCTGGGGCGTGGCGCCCACCAGTCCGCCGCTCCGCCACAAGGTGGTCAGGAAGGCCGATACCGAGCTGACCACCCGGTTCCAGGTGTAGGGGTCGTTCGGTTCGAACACGACCCACTGGGTGCCCTGCAGGATCGACTGCTCGACGTAGATGAACAGCCGCCGCACGTTCAGGTACTTCCACTGCCCGTTGCTGGACATGGTCCGCGCGCCCCACATCCTCACCCCGCGTTGACTGTCGCGGAAGTCGCGGAAGCAGTTGACGCCGCGCGGGTTCAGCATGGCCTGAAGCCCGTCGGTGACCTTCTGCGTGAGCGGCCCCTGGTCGCCGGCGTCCTGCATCAAGGGGCCGAGCACCACCTCGTTGGCCGGCGCCTTGAACACCCCCCGCGCAAGATCGGTGCGCGCGATCATGCCGGCGATGTGGCCCCCGGGGGGCATCGAGACGGGCCGGCCCGTCTTCGGATCGGCGACGACGATCCAGGGATAGTAGAAGGCGCCGTAGGTGGTGTCGTGCGGCGGTCGCAGCGACACGGCTGGGTTCTTCTCCTGGCTCAGGGATTGGAGCAGGCAAACCCGCGCGCCCAGGATCTCGCACTGGGTGACCAGGGCCGTCGACATCTCGCCGCCGTGGCTTTCGTCGAGCAGCGGCTGGTCGGGAATGCAGAGCATCGCGATGTCGGTGATCGCCTCCAGCCCCTTCAGCCCGGTCCAGGTCTCCGTCCTGGAGAGGTCGGGGGCGGAACCGACGTAGCGCTCCACGTCGTAGGCGTCGAAGCCCACGGGCGAGGTCCCGGCCGTCAGCTGGGCGTCGATGTAGGCGGGCGCCGGCGCGGCGGTGGGGACGAACCAGTCCCCATTCCCGACCGGCGCGTACTCGGCCTGGTCGGCGGCCGGCAGCTTCGCGTGGTCGGCCTTGGACAGGCGGATCAGGGCGATCGATGGATCGTCGGGATCGAGCGCCGCGATCTGGACCCCGGTCAGCTTCTTGCGTTGGAAGCGCGCGGCCGCCATGCGCCCCCAGAGTTCGGCGAACAGGCTCAGCGCCTTGTCGTAGCCGCCTTCGGCGACGCTCGCCTGGATCAGGTTGGACGCCGGGTTGATCAGGTGGATGGCGGCGTTGCCGTCGTCTGGGTCCAGCGACAGGTTGTCGAAGAACTCCCGCGCCGCCGGCGCCACGAAGCGCCTGTCGAAGAGGTTGGCCCCGACGTCGGGATCGAGAAAAGGGCCGCCGGCGAGCGGATCGCGGTCGTAATAGAGCACCCTCAGGCTGAACCAGGGGCGCTCCAGACTCGCCTGGGCGGCGAGACCGAGGCGGACGAAGATCCGGCCGCCCCACAGGCCCTCGCCTATCGCCTCCACCCCTAGCGCGCCGCCGAGCTCGGAGGCCGGAGCGGCGGCGGTCGGGGCGCCGTCGGTGGACAGGCGCGCGATGAAGGCGCGGGCGCCGCCGTTCTGGAAGAAGCCGTAGATGGCGTGGGCGAGATAGCCCTGGTTCTTCTGTGGATCGAGGAAGCCGCCGAACCAGCGTTGGTATTCCTGCCAGCTGGTGACCAGCGAAACGGCGTCCGGTCCGCGCTCGGTCTGGCCGACGAAGCCGGTGGTGGTGGTGCTGACCCCCTGGATCGGCACCGCGCCGCTCGGCGTCTCCTCGATGTAGACGCCCGGCGAGAGGTATTCGGCCATGCCGCTGCTCCTCGTTAGCTCGCCGCCGCGTCGGCGGTTGTCTGGCTGAAGCGAAAGATGACGAATTCCGCGGGCCTGACCGGGGCGATGCCGACGGTGCAGATCAGGCGGCCGTTATCGATGTCGTCCTGCGACATCGTGGTGTTGTCGCAGTTCACGAAAAAGGCTTCCTGCGGCGTGGCGCCGAAGAGCGCCCCGCTTCTCCAGACCCCGAGCAGGAACGCGGAGACGGAGCTGACCACGCGCGTCCAGGTGTAACTGTCGTTGGGTTCGAACACGATCCACTGGGTGCCGCGTTCTATGGACTGCTCTACGTAGATAAACAGGCGACGGACGTTGAGGTACTTCCACTGAGCGTCGCTCGACATGGTGCGCGCGCCCCACACGCGCACGTCACGACCCACGTCCCTGAAGTCGCGGATGCAGTTGACGCCCCGCGGGTTCAGCAGGTCCTGCTGATCTGGCGTGACGCGGTTGGCGAGGGGGCCCGCCGTACCGATGTCCTGGGCCAGAACCCCGCGCAGCACCTCGTTGGCCGGGGCCTTGAACACGCCGCGCGCGACGTCGGTGCGGGCGATCACGCCGGTGACATGCCCGGACGGCGGCAGCTGGACGGTCCCCGGTCGGCCGGGGCGCGCTATGTTGATCCAGGGGTAGTAGACGGCTCCGTAGCTCGTATCGGTCGGCGGCCCCAGCTCTTCGATCGGCGGCGCGGACGCGGTATGCAGGACGCAGACCCGGTCGCCCAGTCTCTCGCATTGGCTGACGATCTCGGCGGTGAGGCCGATCAGCTTGTCTTCGTCGAGGTCGGGAACGCAGAGCAGGGACACTTCCCTGACCGTCTCCAGCGCCGCCAGGCCGCTGCGTTGCTCGGGCGTTGCGTCGGGGGGATCGTTGGCGCCGGAGTAGTCGTAGGCGGTGGGCGCATCACCGTCCGCGCCGCCCTTCAGGCAGGCGGGACCATAGCCGCCGCTCAACGGGGCGGGCGCAGCCGCCACGGGCAGGCCAGGCGCGCCCGTCCAGCCTAGTCTTACGAGCTTGGAGCGGCTGTTGACCGCAGCGACCAGGTTGGCGGCGGTCAGGGTGTCGAAGATCTCAGGCGCAGCGGTCGCGTTCTGCACCGTCACCTTCACCGTTCCGGAACTGGAACCGACGGCGACCCCCACGCTCACCCCGTTGGCCCAGGCGCCGCCGGCCAGCGCCTCGGCGATCAGATCGGCTCCGGCCGTCTTCAGCGTCGCGGCCGCGGGCGCGCCGAGCCCCATGGCGACGAAGGGCCCTGGGGGCGCTGCGCGGGCCGCCGCGCCGCCGTTGAGCGTGGCCTCCGCCGTGGGCGTGAAAACGGCGGCGGGATCGTCGGTGGAGAAGCTCACCAATGCGCTGACCGCCTGCAGGCCCGGATCGGGTTTGAGGAGGTCGTCCAGAGTGAAGGGCGCGGTCGGACCGATGGCGGGGCCCGACAGCGGGGTGACCTTCACCGTGAACTTCAGCGTGTTGGGATCGCTGTGGTCTTCGACAAGCTCGATCTTTACGCCGTCGCCCGCCGCGTCGGGTTGGGCGGCCGTAGCGGTCAGCACGCCGCCGGCGGCGGCCTCCGCCCTCGCCGAAGGCATCAAGGGGGCGGA
>CAXTUT010000023.1:0-17547 GCA_964247465.1 uncultured Caulobacteraceae bacterium
AGCTCAAGCAGATCCAGGCGACGGCCGTTCCGCTGGCGGCCCAGGCCGAGATCTACGCCGACCAGATCTCTCAACTAGCCGGTCACGAGCCGGGGACGCTGGATGCGCTGGTAGCGACCTCCCGGCCGCTGCCGCTACCGCTACCACCCGCGCAGACGCCGGTCGGCGACCCGGCCGACCTGCTGCGCCGAAGGCCGGACATCCGCGCGGCCGAGCGGCGGCTGGCCGGCGCCAACGAAGATGTCGGCGCTCGCATCGCGCAGTATTTCCCCACGGTGAACCTCTACGGCACGCTCGGCTTCGGCTCGGACCGCGTGTCGAACCTGTTCAGCAGTGACAACCTGGTGAAGCTGGCGGCGCCGGTGCTCCAGTGGGACTTCCTGAGCTTCCCCACCGTGCATGCACAGGTCGGTGAAGCGCGCGGCCGGTTCGACCAAGCGCGCGCCGCGTACCGCGCCACCGTGCTGTCGGCCTTGCTCGACGCCGAGAACGCCCTGTCGCGGTTCGGCCATGACCGCGACAACGTCGCCAGCTCGGCCGAGGCGAGCGCCTCGGCCGCGCGCGCGTCCGCCACGACGGACCTGCGCTATCGGGCTGGCACGGCGACCCTCATCGACGCGCTCGACGCCAAGCGCCAGCGCATCCAGGCGCAGAGCAGCTTGGCCGAGGCGCAGGCACGGCTGACGACCGACTGGATCGCCCTCCAGACGAGCCTCGGCCTAGGCTGGGGAGCGGGCGCTGCGGCGCGGGCACCAGCACAATGAGCGTCCGCCCCCGACAGCCGGCCGCGAGCCCTCAAGGCGCGCCTCCCCATAGCGAGCAAGGACGACGACGGTGAGCAGAATCAAACTGAAGCCGATTGCCGATCAGGTCGTCGTCGTCACGGGAGCCTCGTCCGGAATAGGGCTGGCCGCCGCCCGCCTTGCCGCCAGGCGAGGCGCGAAGGTGTTGCTGGTCTCCCGGGATGAAGACACGCTTCGCGGGATCGTGGCGGACATCGAAGCGGCGGGCGGCGGCGCCGCTTACGCGGTCGCGGACGTGGGGATCGAGGATCAGGTGAAGGCGGCCGCAGATCGGGCGGTCCAGGCGTTCGGGCGCATCGACGGCTGGGTCAACGACGCCGGCGTCGCCGTCTACAGCCGCTTGGTGGACACGCCGACCGACGAGCACGAGCGGCTGTTCCGGACCAACTACTTGGGCGTCGTTCACGGATCGCTGACCGCCGTCCGGCACTTGCGCGAGCATGGCGGAGCGATCGTGAACCTGGGGACCATCGGCTCGGACATCGCGAGCCCGGTGATGGGCGCCTATGCCGCAAGCAAGGCCGCGGTGGCGAAGTTCACGCAAACCCTCCAGGAGGAACTGAGCGTCGAGCAGGCGCCGATCGCGGTCACGCTGCTGCGTCCCTCGGGCGTCGGCACGCCGCTGGCCGAGCACGCCGCCGTTCATATCGAGGGTGAAGCTCGGCTGCCCCATCCCTTCTACGATCCCTCCGTCGTGGCCGAAGCCGTCGTCGACGCGCTGCAGCATGACCGTGGCGAGGTGATCGTCGGTGGGACGGGGAACCTTCTCGTGACGTTGTCACGCCTCATCCCCGGCCTGCATCGCGTTCTCGCCCCCTTGATATGGCGGAACCTCGAAGGCCAAGCCCAACAGCGCGAGCACAAGAACGATCTGTTCGAGCCCGCGGGTGGCGCACGCGAGCGGACCTCCGAACCCCCAGCTTTCAAGCACAGTGTCACGAACATCATTGGCCGCCGGCCTTACCTGGCAGCAGCCGCCTTGTTCACAGCCGCCACGTTTTTTGCGCTAAGCAGGCGGAGAAAAGACGATCGCTCATAGTTCCCCCTCCCCCTGCGGTTCGCAACGTTCGCCTCTTGGCCGATAAGTCACGAAGCACGTTGATGCGCCCCTCAGGCCCGCTCCGAAACGTATACCCTTTCAGGACGGCAGCGCCTCGCAAGAGCTTGATCGTTGCAGAGAGACGCCTCAGAAACAACTCTTGAGGGACGGCGATCCCATCGACGGCAGCTAGCTGAAAGGACCAGACGATAGGCGCCTTCGATGCCTTGCTGTCTGACCCAGGCGTTACCGGCCACCTTAAGCTTCGGCGGCGTCATCAATGAGGTTTGCTGCTGGGAACCGCGATCGGTGAGCTGGACGGCGAGAGAGCTGTTTGAGGACGCGCTAAGCTTTAGGCTAATCCTCATCGTCGTCGAACGCGCCCCAGGCCTTCAGCCCCTCGATCCGGGTGGCGCCGTCCTGCTTGGTGACGGTGCGCACCTTGGCCGAGCCTGTCGCGGCGATCGCGTCGGCAAGACGGGTGGAATGAGTAACCAGCCAAAGCTGGGTCCGCTCGGCGGCGCGGAGCACGAGTTGCGCCAACGGCTCCATCAGGTCGGGATGCAGACTCGCTTCCGGCTCGTTCAGGGCGATGAACGGCGGCAGCCGGTAGGCCATCAGCGCGCCGGCGAGGGTCAGGAAGCGCAGCGTCCCGTCCGACAGCTCGTCGGCGCCGAACACCCGCTGCGGGAACTCCGGAAAGCCCATGCCGAACCTGGCGGCGCGTTCCGGCGCGGGTACGACCAGACGGGCGCCGGGAAAGGCCTGGTCGATCACCGCCTCCAGGTCGGCCGTGTCCTGGCGGATGTGGACCAGGGTGGCGAAGACCGCCGCCAGGTCCGAGCCGTCGGACGCCAGCGTGGGCGTCGCCACCGCCGGGCAGGGCTGGCGCAGCGGAGAGGCCGGGTCGGTCCGAAGCCCGTGGTAGAAGCGCCATTGCAGCAGGGTACGGCGCACCGCGTCCAACTCGGGATAGCGGGACGGGTCCTCCAGACGCCCGAGCACAGTCTCGGAGTCCAGCAGGTCGAGGTCGATCTGCGTCGGATGACCCGCTTCATCGCGCGCCATCACCGAGGGCCCTTTACGGTCCAAGAGCCGCGTCGTGCGGCGCGCCCCGACATGCGACAGGATCTCGGATTTGATATGCGGTTCGGCGAAGGCGGCCGCCAGCGGCGGGGGACGGCCGACCTCGACCTCGTAGCGGTACAGCCCGCGCG
This sequence comes from uncultured Caulobacteraceae bacterium, assembly GCA_964247465.1. Taxonomy (GTDB): domain Bacteria; phylum Pseudomonadota; class Alphaproteobacteria; order Caulobacterales; family Caulobacteraceae; genus CAHJWH01. Next base: position 3,060 of record CAXTUT010000023.1, read on the forward strand.
CGCCGTGCGACGGCGCGTCGTCGGTCAGGCTGACCGACAGCCGGATGCGGTCGGGTTCCGACTTGCGCCGGCCGCCCGCCCACAACGCCGAGGACAGGCCACCCTCCTTGGCCAGGTCGTGCGCCAGGGTGTTGGCGGCGGCCGCCCGGAGAAGTTCGAGCGCCCGGTAGAGGTTGGTCTTGCCGGCCCCGTTCGCGCCCACGAAGACGTCGAGGTTAGACATGGGATAGGCGATCGCCTTTAGAGAGCGGAACTCCCGCGCGCGGAACTCCCGAACGGACAAGGGCATAATGGTGCTCGCAGGACCTTTGCGACTGACGCTAACGCGCGCGGCGATTGACGTCGACGCTTGCTCCTGCCGGCGTTTTGTAAAATGGTCGCCGGATCAAATTCTGATCGCTCAGCCGGCTTTTCACCGCCGAACCTTTACCAGAGCCATCACAGGGCGGCTCAGCGTCCGACACGGCGGGTAGGCTGCGCAGCCTGGAGGGCTTCGCGTCAGTCACTCACGTCAGCGTTCCAGACCCGCTAAGAAGCCTTGGACGCCTGGAATGCCGCGACTGTGGGGGCAAGGGTCACCAGGAGAGAAGAAGTTGATGCCGGTCACCCGTCGCAGCCCTGTCCTCGGTTTTGGAAGATGGCTGCGAGCGCTAGGCTTTCAGCGCGCGCCTTCCAAACGCGAAAGCCCGCCTCCAACCGGGGTCACCGTCATCGCCCCTCTGGTGGAGGGTCAGTCCTGGTGCGACGCGGCGCGTAGCGATCCAAGCATCAGGACCGATGATCAGGCCAATGAGCTTTGCACGCGACTCGGCTGCAGCGGCTCGAAAGCAATCGCCGCCATCCTGGACGCGCTGGGACCGCGGGTCAGCCCCTCCGGCCGCTTTCAACTCGGGTATACTCTGATACTGCCCTTGCTGCGGTTTTACACACGCACTTCGACCGGTTGGGAGATCAATCAACGCGCGATCGACGTGGCGTTAAGTACGATCACGGAAATAGATCGCGCAGTGGTGTTGCACCTATCAGCCACTCATTTCAATTTCGAGGGTCAGGATTTCGCACGAGAGTTGGGCGAGGATCCTCGTAACCTGATGTGGACCAAGGAGGGGCCGCTCGGGTCGAAGGCCTATTTCTGCACGCCCGTATATGGCTGGACGCTCGCAGACGCTGACGCACCGGTCAACCGATACCGGCGAGCGGCGTTCACAGCGGTGCTGGACACTGTTGGAAGACTTCCCGCCAAAGTACGCGCCCGCATCAAGGCGTTCACTTTCTTGGGAGAAACCCACCAGTTGTTTTCCGACCTACAGGGCAACGGCGTCAGCTATGACTCTAAATTCATCATCACAGATTATTCACCAGCCGCTCGGAGCGGTTTTCGCATCTGGCTCCAGAATAGATTCGAAACGGTCGATTCACTGAATGAGGTCGTAGGCGGAAGCTATATCAGCTTTGACGCCATCGACCCGCCGAGCGAGGATCTTAAAGACCAGGCCGGCGCCGACCGCCTGCAACATCTGGATGAACAGGCGGCGGGGGTCCTGGCGATCTTCGGCTGGGCGGTGGACTTGGACGGGCCGCCGCCCCTGATCGACATCTACGTCGATGGGGAACGAAAGGGCACGGCGGTGTCCGACCTCAGTCGGCTCGACGTCTTTCAGGTTCGTCCGGATTTCAAGACTCCGAACGTAGGCTATCGCTACGATCTGGACTTTCGGTCATTCCTACCCGGACAACACACACTCACCGTCGTCGCCCGCACGGGACACGGCGAACCTTACCTCTTGGGCGAGCGCAGCCTGATCGTGCTGGACCCTGCGGGCGGCCCGCCCCGCCCGGCCCTTGGTAATCCCCCGTCTTCGCGCGGGATAACAGCGAGTGTCATCGGCGTCTTGGACCGCCCAGCGTCGGACATCAGGTTGATTTACAATCCACTTGCTCGCCTCTGGATGGAGTATCGAGGCGCACAGGTTGCAGAATTCCAGGCTTCGTTCGCTCATCTTGCGCATGAGTCGGGCATTCCAAGCAATGCGCTCTATACCCATCAGATTGCACCTACCCTCTATCCAGATTACAATCCCGACAAACTGTCCGTTAATAAGTCACTTGCCCGAAATGCCGCTTATCAGCCAGGGATCACCATGTATGGCGGATCCGCCTTCGGCGAGCATTTCTTCCGCATGCGGGAGGATCTTGGCTGGACCAAGTATGGGTTGGCTGAGTTTCATCCACTCGTGGCGCTTTCGCCCCGCGCCTATGTGGACATGTTTGACCGACATAATCGTGCAGGCGCCGCCTATATCGCCCCCTACTACCTTTCGACGCGGGTCCAGGCGCTCGAAAGTGAACTGACGAAGCGCCTGATCTCACCGGACAACGCGCAGCAGGGTTCGAGGGAGCTGTATGCAGCTATTACAAGCCTGATGCATACCGGCTGAGACCTGCCTCAGCGGCGGCGGCTCTAGGCGCAGGGTGACCCTCCGGTTTTAGGGCGCGTTCCGCCAACCCTTCAAGCCAGCGCTGGCCCATCTCTCCATGCTGCGCCGCAATCGCACGCGCCCGATCCGGGCGACGACACCGTGCTGGGTTTCTTCTGTCACCCCGCGACACCCGCTCGCCTGCGGCGTGATCAGCCAGGCATGATAGGCGCGGATGCCCGTCCGGTCGCGAGCCAGCTTATGCGCTCGCAAGCGCTCGAACGCCTGGACCAATGTGTCCAGTCCGAACAACCGAGCGGGCCGCCCGGGACGGCCGTCGCTCTGTTCGGCTACCCGTTGGCCTTAGCTTGCGGCCAAGCCTGCAATGCGGCGTCCACCATGGCGAGCAGGGCCGCGCGGGAGGCCCCATCGCGGGCCAACACCGACATCCCCTGCGCCATCGCCATGATGAGGTCGGCCAGCACCGCGGCGTCGACCGATCGGGGCGATCGATCGCATACCCCGTCGCGTTCGATCCGTCGGCGCAACCGATCGCACACGGACCGGCGGATATCGGCGACGGCGACTTGGACGTCCGCCGATGCCGCCGAGCCGCTCGCCGTTGCGCTCGCCAGCAGACATCCCCTGGGCGTCGCCTCGCCGGTATAGGCGACCGCGGCGCCGGTCAGCATCGCGCGGGCGGCCTCATAGGCGGACGGCGCGGCGTCGATCGCCTGCGCCATGGCGTCTTCGTCGGCATATCGGCGCGCCGCTTCCAGGAATAGCCGCTTCTTGTCGCCGAAGGCGGCGTACAGGCTGGGAGCCGTGACCTTCATGGCGGCCGTCAGGTCGACGATGGACGTCGTCTCATAGCCGTACCGCCAGAAGGTGAGCATCGCCTGTTCGAGCGCAGTGTCGCGGTCGAACGACAATGGCCGACCCGGCCGTCGTCGTGGCGGAGGGTCGTACGCGGCTTCTTCCATAGTGGTCGATACGAAAGTGTTGACGCCTGGCGATCTCCGTAGCATGGGTTCCATAACGACTGCTAGGGAAACCGGCCGCCATGTCCCTCACCGACTTTCGTACGCTGGGTCGCTCAGGCCTCGTCGTCAGCCCGCTGGCGCTCGGGACGATGACCTTCGGTCCGGGCGCGTGGGGCGCGGACGAGGCGACCTCGCGAGCGATCTTCAACGCCTATCGCCGCGCCGGAGGCAACTTCGTCGACACCGCCGACATCTATTCCGGCGGCGAGAGCGAACGGCTGGTCGGCAAGTTCATCGCCGAGAGCGGGACACGCGACGACATCGTCCTGGCGACCAAGTTCGCCTTCAATGCGTCGGCGAGCCCCCTCACCGCGTCGCAGGCGGGCGGCGGCAACCCCAACGCGGGCGGGGCCGGCGCCAAGAACATACACCGTGCGCTCGACGCTTCGTTGAAGCGGCTTGGGACCGACTACATCGACCTCTACTGGATGCACATCTGGGACGGCGTCACGCCGGTCGAGGAGATCGTCCAGACGCTCGGCGACCTCGTGCGCGCGGGCAAGATCCGCTACTACGGCCTGTCCGACATGCCAGCCTGGCTGGCGATGAAAGCTGCGACGATCGCGGCCGAGCGGCGCATGCCGGGACCGATCGCCATGCAGGTGGAATATTCTCTGGTCGCGCGCGACGTGGAGGCCGAGCACGTCCCGGCGGCGCGCGAGGGCGGCATGGGCGTCGTCCCGTGGAGCCCGCTGGCGGGCGGCTTCCTGTCCGGCAAATACCGGCGCGAAGACACGTCGGGAACCGGTCGGTTGAGCGGCGCCAATCCGTTCGGCGACAGCAAGTTCACAGCGCGCAACTGGGACATTCTCGACGGGCTCAAGTCGGTCGCCGCCGAGCTTGGCCGGCCGATGGCGCAGGTCGCGCTCGCCTGGACGCTGGCGCGGACCGGAGTGGACGCGACGCTCATCGGCGCGAGCAACTTAGCCCAACTCGAAAGCAACGTGGCGGCGGCCGACATCCGATTGAGCGACGATCAGTTGACCCGCCTTAACGAGGGAAGCGCCCCGGCGGCGGGCTTCAGCGCCGCGCTGACGGCGCCGTTCATCCGCCGCATGGTCTTCGGCGGCCACGACGTAGTCGGCTGGGGCGAGTAACAGCCGTGCATCGTCGCGGACCGTCCCGCAGATGACAGCTACGCCAAGATCTCCAGCGCGAGACCGGTCATCCCGGCGACGCCCCTGATGCCGGTCGCCGCGCGCGCGATCGCTCGCCCTCGACAGCGTCTCCGAGCTTTCGCGGCGCGTCAGAAAACGATCTGAGCGCGGAGGGACAGGGCGTCGAAGATGTCGCCTACGGGTACGCCCAAGGCTGCTCCGGTCACGGCCGCGCCGTTCGCTTTGTCAAAGATGACGTGGTTGTAGTCGAGCATGAAGCGAAGCAGGTCGTTGGGATACCAGTTCAGGCCCAGCGTATAGCCGGTCTGGCGGCCGCCATCGATAGCCGCCGGCTCCTTGGAGAGCGCGATGGCCGGGTTGTACTCGCTGTTCAGGTCGATGTAGCTGATGCGCCCGGCCAGCTCGATGGCCCCCAGGCCGCCGTCCTTCAGCGAGAACGGATGGGCGGGATAGAGGCGGTAGTAGGCGCCCGCCTGCGGGTTGTAACGGTGCGCCTCCCCGGTCAGGGCCCAGGCCACCTGCGCGTAGCCGCCGTCGAAGCTGGCGGTCCCAAGCCCGTTGCGATCGATGTCGTAGTGGTAGTACTCGCCTTGATAGAACAGGTTGCGGAAGGTGGCGGCCGTCTCGGCGTCGTAGACCTGCGCGCCTGTGACTGCGTGTGCTGTGGTCCCGAGCGTGCCGGTGTTCAGCAGGGTGGTCGGATCGATCCGCAATTCAGGCTGGTCGCTGAGCGCCAGAGTTGTAGGCGTGTTCGCGCCGGTGGTTGGCCCATCGATCAGCTCGTCCACGCCGACGCCCAGGTGGACGCTGTAGTCACGCCCTTTCAGCACCTGGAAGGCTGCCCGTTGGAACGAGCCCAGGCGCTCGCCGACGTTGGTGTGGCTGTCGCTGCTCGCAACCGGCCCGGTAAGATAGCCGCCGAGCCAGTATCGGTCGCCGTAGAAGCGCACGCCAAGGTTAGCTCGGTTATCACCAGTATTGACATTCGTGGCGATGTTGGAAGGGGAGGCTCGCTCCAGGAACATCAAATCGTTGGAACTGGTGGACTGATCCAGGGTGAAGAAGGTGTTGGAATAGCCCAGTTCCAGCGCGACACCCTTGAAGCCGCCATAGACGATCTGGGCCGTCTCGATGCCGCGCTGGGTGGTGTCCTGGCTGCCGCCGGCGTCGTAGATGAAAGCATAGCTCCAGTCCCCAGCGGCCTTGCCGGCGAAGCCGATGCGCGCCCGCCGCGCGTTCACCCCGTTCGACAGCTCCTGAGGGCCGACGACCTTGGAGCGCGGTTTAAAGTTCAGGTAATCGCCCGTGTCGAACTGGGCCACGCCCGCAAAGCCGATGGTGTATTGGCCGTCGGGGCTGGAGAGATTGAAGATGTGGGTCTCATTTTGGGCGACTCGCGGTTCGGCGACTCCCGAGCCCGAGGCGACTTGAGGGCCACCGCTGGTCGCGACGGTCAGGCCTGGGGCCGCGTTCTGCTCGGCACGGGGCAAAGCGTTGTCGCTGCTGGGCGGAGCCGCGCTCGCTGTCGCGCCAACGGGCTTCTCATCGAGTCTTTGCTGAAGCGCCTGGACTTCAGCCTGAAGCGCTTGATCGTGCTCCGATAGTCGCTCAACGAGCGCGGTCAGACTGCGGACCTGGGCCTGCAAGTCGGTTGGAGCGGGCGCGGCGGTTTGCGCCACGGCGGCCCCAGCGGCGACGAGCGGCGCCAGGCCTGCGGCGGCCACGCAGAGATGACGTAGCGTCGCGCCGCGACGGCTCGTTGCATTGATCATGCTTGTCCCCTACTCGGGCGAGTTAAGCTCACTTCCTAGAGGCTCTGAAGCTCGATTTTCTGCAAGATCGTTGCAGGATCTCTGATGGGGACGCCACGCGATGCGCATAGGCCGGGGCAGGACCCTTGAAGAAGCGTTCGCCGGCACGAACCACCCTCGGTGGAGGTCGCTTCCTTGGCGCATGGAGAACGCTTCTTCAAGGACGCGGTGGAAGCCGGGTCGTACGCTTGCAGTGTTGCTGCTGGTGGGCGCAAAGCTGGCGTTCTGAGCCGCTGGCGACGTCAACCTCTCGAGACATCGCCAGCGATGGTGACGCGCTCCATGCGACGGCGCGCAGGCCAGTAGTCGGCGACGGGATAGTGCTGGGTGGACCGGTTGTCCCAGATGGCCACCGCGTTGCAGCTCCAGCGGAAGCGCATCTGGTATTCCGGCGTCTTGAACTGATCTAGGAGATGGCCCAGCAAAGCGGCGCTCTCCGCCTCGTTCAAGCCGTCGATCCGGCTGGTGAAGCTGGCGTTGACGAACAGCACGCGTTCGCCCGTCTCCGGGTGGATGCGCACGACCGGATGGTGCTGGGGTGGGAACTCCGAGGCCATGGCGGCGCGGCGCTCCGGCCCGATCCGGTCGCCGAAGTCGAAGAGAAGGTCGTGAGTGGCGGTGCGGCCCTCTATCTCCTCCTTCACCTTGTCTGACAGGCCCTGATAAGCCGCCGCAGCGTCGACCCAGAGCGTATCGCCGCCCGACGTGGGCAGCTCGCGCGCGCGCAGCACCGCGCCGAGCGAGGGTATCGCGCGGAAGGTCACGTCGGCATGCCACTTGTCGAGCCGCCGGAAGCGCCGGTCGTCAGCCTCGTCCTCCACCCGGCCGTCGGCGCCGCGGATGTCCAGGATATGAGGGAAGCCCGGCACGTGGGCGATGACCGGATGACCCTCCAGCTCGCCCCATACGCGGCCGAGAGCCAGGTGCTCCTCGTGGCTGAGGTCGAGGTCCCGGAAAACCAGCACCTTGTGGCGCAGCAGCAGCGAGCGAAGCGCTGTGGCCTGCTCAGGATCGAGGCCGCCTTGGAGCCGCAGCCCCGAGATCTCTGCGCCCAACACAGGACCGAGAAGCTCCACCGTCAGGCCGCCGGCGGCCATCGTCACTGTCGCATCCGCCGGCTCAAAGCTGTCGAGAACCATATCAAGCCTCCAAGGGCGATCAGCGCCGCAAGCTGTGGGGCTTCTGCGCCGGCGCTCGCCAGCAGCGCCGCGCAGCTGAGGGCGACACCTATCGCGATGGCCGCGCCGCCGGGCAAGCGGAAGCGCGCCGCCGGCGCGGACGGGTGCATGCGAAACCGCAGCACCGCCGCACCGCATCCCAGGAAGATCAGCAGCCTGGCGGCGCTAGAGGCGGTCGCCGCTCCGGCGAAGCCGCCGAGAAGGGCGAGCGACGCCGCACTCACCCCGGTGAAGACGATCGCGACGTCGGGCGTGCGCCGACGCGCGCTGAGGCGCGCCAGCGCCTCGGGAAGCCGCCCGTCGGCGGCGAGCGCCAGGAGGAGCCGTGGCGCAGTGATCCACTGGCTCGCCAGCGTGCCGAGGATGATGACGGCGGCGCCCGCATCCAGCGTCCGCGCCGCCCGGGGACCGAAGGCGCGCATGGCCAAGTCGCCGACGGGCTGCTCACTCCGCGCGAGATCGGGCAGGTCACGCAGGCAGGCTACGAATACGCCCGCGTAGAGAAGGCCGATGGCCAGCATGGCGACCGTGAGCGCCAGGGGGACGTTGACCCGCGCTCCGCGCACCTCGCCCGCCATCGCTGTCGGCCGCTCGAAGCCGACGAAGGCGAAAAAGACCAGGACCAGGGCCGCAAGGGGATGCGGCGCGGCCGTCGGCAGCCTCGCCGGGCTTGCAGGTCCCAGCAGCGCGCCTGCCGCTATGCCGGCGAGGAGCACGACCTTGAGCACGGCCAGGAACGAGCTCGCCGATGCGGAGCGGCTGGAGCCGGTCATGACGAAGCCGGTCATCGCCGCCGCCGTAAGAACGATCACCAGCGTCCTCGGCGCGCCGAGGGCGGACGGGACTAGGCCGGCCATGAGGTTGAGCAGAGAGGCCGCGCCGAGCACGGTGGCGCACCAGGCAAGCCAGCCGGCGAAGAACCCCCCCGTCGGACCAAAGGCGCGGGTGAGATAGAGGGCGGGGCCGCCCGGGCCGTCGAAGCGACTGGCCAGCTCGGCCAGACACAGCGCGACCGCCAGAGCCAGCAGCCCAGCCGCGGCCAGCACCCATCCGGTCGCTGCTCCCGCCATGGCGAACACGCGCCCGGGCAGGCCTAACACGCCCGCGCCCACGACACAGTTGACCGTCAGCGCAAGCAGGCTCCACGGGCCGATCTCCCGCTTCAGGCCCTCAGCTTCGGTCGCGGGCGCCAGGCCAGGATCGTCGCGAAATGTCACGTCGCGACCCCTGGCCGGCCAGACTTTCTGGCAGCGCGGCTAGGCGATCTCGCTCGCCAGAACACGGACGCCACCCGCCGCTCGCATCCCATCATGCGACCCCGCACCTGACCCTGCCGCCATGATCCCGAGAGCCGCCACCGGCCGCCAGCCGTCATCCCATCACACAGGCCTGCTTCACTACAAACAGTCGGCGACAGACCTGGGTTATCCACAGCTGATCTGAAGCCCTCCTATTGCTCATACCTCAGCCGTCAGGTCCCGCCGCCGGCCGACCGACCTTGCGAATAGAGAAAAGCTAAGAGTCGCAGCTGAAGTCCTAAGTTGCCCATGGGTCGGAATGCATGAAGGAGAAGCACGTCGCCGTCCCTCGCGACGAAAGAAGTCGTGCACGCGTGTCGAAGTCGCTCCAGACGTTCCTCATCATTGCCGGTCTCTCGCTGCTTACGGCGTCCAGCGGGTCTGCGAGTAGGGCCGTCGATCTTTCCGGGCGGTGGAGTGCGACAGCCAGGGTCAAGGGCGTCGACATCCCGTTCCAACTCGATGTCCGCCAGCGCGGCGACGAGATCCATGCGAGCTTCTTAGACGGGACGCGGTTGACCAACCCGTCCAACCTGGCCCGGATCGAGGCAGGCCATCTGCGTCTGACGTTTCCGAGTTACGCCGCCGTCCTCGACCTTGCGGTAAACGCAAGCGCGCTGGACGGGACCTACGAACGCGACCACGCGAGCCTGCCGATCCACGCCGCCAGGCAAGTGATAGCTCCGCCCGTGTCGCAGCGCGCACCCCGCATAGCTGGCGAGTGGATCATCCCAAAAGCCAGCGCCAAGGGCGAGAAGGCCTGGCGGCTGATCGTGCGGCAGTCCGGGGCGGCGGCCCAGGCCAGCATCTTGCGTGTGGATGGCGACACGGGGACGCTGAGCGGCCGGTATGATGACGGCCTGTTCCGGCTGTCGCACTTTGCCGGCGAGCGCCCGGCCCTTCTTCAGGTCCGCGTGCAGCAGGACGGCTCCCTTAAGCTCTCCCTCGACGACGGCGACGGCCACGCCGACCTAACCGCGTATCGCCCCAAGGAGGCGCTGGCCCAGGGCTTCGCGCCAGCTGACCCCACCCGTTTCACCGGCGTGAAGGATCCGTCCGTTCCAGTTCGCCTTCCCGGACCTAGCGGGACATCAGGTGGCCAACACCGATCGTCGCTTCCGCGGCAAGGTCGTGGTGGTGGACGTCATGGGCAGCTGGTGTCCCAACTGCCATGACGAGGCGCCTTTCCTCCAGGCGCTGTACGCCAAGCATCACAGACAGGGCCTGGAGGTGGTGGCGCTGGACTTCGAGCAGCCGGATCAGCTGGCCGATCCCCAGCGCCTAAGAGCCTTTGTCGAGCGCTACGCCATCACCTATCCCGTCCTGCTGGCCGGCGACAAGGCCGCCGTCCACGAGAAGCTGCCGCAAGCGGTGAACCTCAGCGCCTGGCGGACGACCTTCTTCCTGGGCCGGGACGGCCGAGTGGATGAAGTGCACGTCGGCTTCACCAGCCCAGCCAGCGGCGCGCGCGATACCGAGACGAAGGCGGCGGTGGAGCGTGAAGTGCAGAGTCTGCTGGCCCAATCGACCCCGAAGTCCTGACCTGACAGGCTCACGCAAAGCTGATGATCGACACCGGCGCTCGCCCGCTAGGACAGGCCGGGGCGTCTTAAGCGAAAGCGGCGGTAGTGGGACCAAGGCCATGAAACTCGGTCCGCCGTCTACGCTCCGCGGTACCGCTCTTCTGAACAGTTCGTTCGCGTTGTCGGATCGCTCGACCGTGGCCATCGTGGGCGCGGGGTTCAGCGGGCTTCTGACCGCGCTCCACCTGCTCCGTGAGTGCGACGGTCCCCGTGTTCTTCTGATCGAGCGGGGACCAGCCTTCGGACGTGGCGCCGCCTACTCTACCACCAGCCAAGAGCACCTGTTGAATGTGCGCGCAGGCAATATGAGCGCCTTCCCCGACCAACCCGCCCATTTCACCGACTGGCTCGCCAGGCAGGGGCAGGCCGAGGAAGTCACCACCTTCGTCACCCGCGCTCGATACGGCGGCTATCTACAAGCCATGCTGCGCGAAGCGGCCGAGGCGAGCGCGGCGGGGCGGCTGATCCTGGAAGCGGACGACGCGGTGGAGCTTCGCCCGGAGCCCCGTGGCTGGACGGTGGGGCTGGGCATGGGCCGGAGCCTACGCGTGGAGGCCGCGGTGCTGGCTGTCGGCAACCTGCCCCCACACCTGCCGCCCGGCTTGGACGCTGAGACGGTCATGAGCCAGGCCTATTTCGGCGATCCCTGGTCGGCGGATTTCGGCGACCTGCCCGAAGAGGGCTGCGTCGTAATGATCGGCGCGGGCCTTACCATGGTGGACCTGGCCCTGCGGCTGGCCTCCGAACGGCCGGGCCTCCGCCTGCTGGCTCTCTCCCGCCGCGGCCTGCCGCCGCGCCGCCACCTCGGGCGCGGGCCTGCGCCAGAACCGTTCGCGCCGGAGCCTGGCGAAACATCACGGAGCCTGCTGCGCCGTCTACGCGAAGGGACGGCCTCGAGCGACTGGCGCTCGCTGATCGACGGGCTTCGCCCCCACGCCCAGACGGTTTGGAGGAGCTGGAGCCTGGAGGAGCGGAGCCGGTTCCTGCGTCACCTTCGCCCCTGGTGGGACATCCACCGGCATCGCCTGGCCCCCGCTGTCGCCGCCAAGCTCGACCACCTGACCGCCTCGGGCGCCTTGACCATAGCGGCCGGGCGGATCGCTTCGGTCCGGGCGGAGGGAGACGGGCTCCAGGTTACGTGGACCCCGCGCGCTTCACGCGAGCGGCGGGAGCTGCCAGCCGTAGGGGTGGTGAACTGCACAGGTCCCAATGGCGATCTTGCCCGCGTTGGCGATCCGCTCCTGTCCGGGCTGGTCGAGCGCGGCCTGATCCGGGCGGACGCCTGCAGGCTCGGCTTGGACGTCGGGGCGGACGGGCGGCTGATCGGCCGCGACGGCGCCGCCAACCTCGACCTCTACGCGGTGGGGCCGATCACCCGGGGCGCCTTCTGGGAGATCACCTCGGTGCCTGACATCCGCATCCAGGCGGCCCAGTGCGCCGCCGCCATCCTCGAGCGCGCCCGCGCGCTCCTCGCCAGCTGAAGAGCCAGTCTCATGCACCTCGCGCGTTTCCCTCGCCGCCGCTACACGCCTGCGCCCACCCCCATCGAGAAGCTGGATCGCCTCAGCACCCACCTCGGCGGGCCGGAAGTCTGGATCAAGCGGGACGACCAGACCGGGCTGACCGGCGGCGGCAACAAGACCCGCAAGCTGGAGTTCCTGGTGGCGGACGCCCTGGCCCAGGGCGCGGACACGCTCATCACACAGGGCGCGGTCCAGTCCAACCACTGCCGACTGACCCTGGCCGCCGCGGTGCGTGAGGGCCTCAGGTGCCGCCTGGTGCTGGAGCAGCGGGTGGCGGGCAGCTACCGCCCAGACGCCAGCGGCAACAACTTCCTGTTCGACCTCCTAGGCGTGGAGGCGGTCACCGTGGTCGACGCCGGGACCGACATGACCGCGGCCATGGACAAGATCGCCGACGATCTGGCGGCGGAGGGCCGGCGCGGCTACGTCATTCCCGGCGGCGGCTCTAACGCGCTGGGGGCGCTTGGCTACGTCGCCTGCGCCGAGGAGATCCTGGCGCAGAGCTTCGACATGGGCTTGAGCTTCGACCACGTCGTCTGCGCCAGCGGCAGTGCTGGCACGCATGCGGGCCTGCTGGTCGGTTTGCTCGGCTGCAACGCCCAGCTGCCGCTCACCGGCATCAACGTGCGGCGGCCCAGGCTCGAGCAGGAGGGCAATGTCCACGCCCTGGCCGAGCGCACGGCCGCGCTGCTCGGCCTGCCCCATGTTCCCCGCGAGGCGGTGACGGCGCTCGACCGCTGGGTCGGCCCCGGCTACTCGATCCCCACCGAAGAGATGGTGGAGGCGGTGCGCCTGCTGGCCCGGCTGGAGGGCGTGCTGCTCGACCCCGTCTACACCGGCAAGGCCATGGCCGGCCTGATCGGGCTGGTGCGGGAGGGCGCGTTCAAGCCAGGCGAGCGGGTTCTGTTCGTGCACACCGGCGGCTCGCCGGCGCTCTACGCCTACCAGGACGTGCTGCGCTCGGCATGAGCAGGATCGAGCGCACCATCGGCGTGCTGGGCGGCATGGGCCCGGCGGCGACGTTGGACTTCCTGGCCAAGCTCCAGCGCGCCACCCCCGCCACGAGCGACCAGGACCACGTCCACGTGCTGGTCGACCTCAATCCCAAGGTGCCCGACCGCAACGCCGCCCTGGCCGGAACCGGCCCATCCCCCGCCTCTGTGCTAGCCGACATGGCGGCGGGGCTGGAGCGGGCCGGGGCGGACGGACTGGTGATGGTCTGCAACAGCGCCCACGCCTTCGCCCCGGAGGTCCGTGCCGCCCTCGGGCGCGCGCCGCTGCTCAGCCTGATCGAGGAAACCGTGGCTGCGGTGCGCCGCGGTTATCCAGCCGTGCGCCGCGTGGGATTGCTGGCGGCCGCCGCCTGCCTGGACGCCCGCCTCTACCAGGCCGCCTTCGCCGCGGAGGGCGTCGACGTGATCGCGCCGGAGGGCGAGCTGCGCGCCCGCTTCATGGCGCTGCTTTACCGCCTCAAAGCTGGTGAGCTAGGCGTGGACAGCCGCGCCGAGATGCAGGGGATCACGGAACGCCTGAGCGCCCAGGGTGCAGAGCTGATCGTCTCCGGCTGTACGGAAGTCCCGCTGGTGCTCCGCCCGACGGACATCGACACCCCGCTGGTCGACTCCACCGATGTGCTGGTGGCCGCCGCCCTGGCGTTCGCTAAGCCGGGCTGAGGCGCAATCCAGCTGGTGCGCGAAGCAATGTTTGAGGCCATGACGCCCGGCCGTTTGCTTGACTGAGTCGAAGCTGGGTTATGCGGCTCGAAGCGTCGCCGCATTCAGTCCGCTGTTCCGGTTCACACTGTTGTAGGCGGCGCTCCTTCTCATCGCGCTCGACGCGCTTCTGGGCGAGGGCAGTGTGGCCAAGGCCGCAGAGCGCCTGCGGCTGAGCGCGTCGGCGATGAGCCGGACGCTATCGCGGCTGCGGGCGCTGACGGGCGATCCGCTGCTGGTTCGGGCCGGACGCGGACTCGTGCCGACGCCGCGGGCGAGCGAGTTGCACGAACGTGTCGTCCGGCTCGTCCAGGAGGCGCAGGCGGTGCTGCGTCCCACGGAAGCGCTGGACTTGGCCGCCTCGAGAGGACGTTCACCTTGAGGACCAGCGACGGCTTCGTCGACAGTTTCGGTCCGGCGCTGTTGGCGAGGCTCGCCAGTGACGCGCTGCGCGTCAGGCTGCACTTTGTCCAGAAGCTCGACCGCCACACCACGGGCCTGCGCGACGGCGGCGTCGACCTCGAAACCGGCGTGGTCAGCAAGGTGACAGGTCCGGAGGTGCGAAAGCAAGGCGTTTAGTTGCGGAAGCGGTGCATCGACAGCGCTTGTCCAAAGTTATCGACGCCGTGCAACGGTCATCCTACGCCCAGGCGCGCTGCCCAAGGCCTTCCGATATGATCCCAAAGGCCGCGCCCGACGCGATGTCGGGAGAATGTAAGACGTCGCCAACCTATTCAACTGGCAACATAGTTTTTGGGTGCGGGGACAGGATTTGAACCTGTGACCTTCAGGTTATGAGCCTGAC
>CAXTUT010000024.1:0-13934 GCA_964247465.1 uncultured Caulobacteraceae bacterium
GCCCAGCGGGTCGAGCGCGCCGATCACGTCGCGCCAGCGCGCGCCGGCGTCCACGAGCGCGCAGGCCGCCTCGAGCGCCTTGGCCTCCATGGCCGCGGCCCAGTCGGGCGTCGCGTCGTCGTCGTCGGCGCGCGGCGTTTGATCGGGCGCGGACGGCGGTGAGGATTGGAGCGGAGGCGCCTCGGACATGCGGACGACCATAGCGGGCTTGTCGCCGCGCGGCCATGATCGGCGAACTGCGTGGCGCGCTCACCTGCGTTCACGTACGATACAGCCGGCGCGGGGCAGATGGGGGCTACGGCGAGCGATCGTCGAGGGCGGAGACGATGGCGACCATCAATTCAGGCGTTGCGCGCAACACGCTTGTCATCATCGCCGCGATCCTAGGCGCCTACGCCCTCTACTGGATGCGCGATATACTGACGCCGCTGGCCCTGGCCATCTTCCTGCTGGCGATGATCGACGGACTGGCGCGCCTGCTCGCCCAGCGCGCGCCGTTCATGCCGCAGGCCCTGGCTCTGCCCGTGGCGCTTCTGGGCTCGGTCATCGTGGCGGGCCTGGTCGTCTATGCGGTGGCCGCCAACGCCGCGGGCTTCGCCCAGGAGCTGATCAGCGACACCACCCGGCTGAACCAGATCATCGCCCGGATCGCGGCGGCCTTCGGCGTGCGGGTGCCCCCGACCGTGGCACAGATCATCAACCAGCTGAACCCCACCCGCTACGTCGGCGACGTAGCGCGCGCGCTGCAGAGCTTTGCGTCGGGGGGCGTGTACGTGCTGGTCTATCTCGGCTTCCTCATCGCCTCGCGTCAGGGTTTCGAGAAGAAAGCCCAGGCGCTGTTCCCGTCTCGCGGCGAGCGGGCGGGCGCCTCGCAGGTGTTCTACCGCATTCGCGACTCGCTGCAGCGCTACCTCTGGATCCAGACCGTGACCGGGCTAATGATCGCCGGCTGCTCGGCGGTGTTGATGTACGCGGTTGGACTGTCCAACGCGCTGTTCTGGTCGTTCCTGATCCTGGTGCTCAGTTTCGTGCCGGTGATCGGCGGCGCGATCGGCAGCGTCCTGCCGCCGCTGTTCGCGCTGGTCCAGTTTCCCACCACCTGGCGGGCCGTCGTGCTGTTCGCAGGCCTTCAGGTGATCGGCTTCACCGTGGGCAACGTCTTGCAGCCGCGCATGCAGCGCGACAGCCTCAACATCGATCCTGTCATGGTGCTGCTCGGGCTGGCGCTGTGGGGCGCGCTGTGGGGCTTGCCGGGCATGTTCCTGTCCACGCCCCTGACCGTCACCGTCATCACCATACTGGCGCAGTTCCAGGGATCGCGTTGGATCGCCATCCTGCTGTCCGGCGACGGCGCGCCGGAGGGTGGCCCGAACGATCGCCCCGTGCTGCCCGCCTTGAGCGCTCCCGCCGGCGCGCCCTGAGACGGGCGGCTCACACCGCTCACAGACACGTTACAGCAATTTTGTTGGGGGCCCCCTGTGTCGGCGGCTTGCGTCGCTTATCTACCCGTGACGCCGGACAACACCCCCCGTCCGGCGGGCGTCTGCCTTCGTCCCCCCACGTTGCAGGCGCCATCGAAACGTTCCGGCCGATCCCCCATCGACGGAACCCGCGCCGCCGGACATCCCCCCTGTCCGGCGGCGCACTCGTTTCAGTCGCGCCGCGACGCGATAGCGGTCAGCGGCGGCGGCGGGTTGATCGGTCAGGGACGCGGGTCCATGCTGACGGTCTCTTAGGGCGGACTTTTCGCAGCCATGTATGGTGACGACATCGACGGCGCGTCAGACGCGGTTTTGCGGCAAGCTTTCGCCCAAGAACTCGGAATGGGCGATCTGGACGGGCGGCAGGCCCGCTTCATCGATCAGGTGGTCTCCGACATCTCGGCTGACGATCTGGCGGCTCTGCCGGCCCATGATCTGGCCGCCGTCCTCGTGCGGTTCTGGCGGTTCGCCGCGCAGACTTCGGCCGCCACGCCTCGTCTGAGGCTCAGCCCGGCGCTGGGCGTGGACGCCCGCGACCTGGGCCTCGAAGTCCTGGAGATCGCCCAGCCGGACGCGCCGTTCCTGGTCGACAGCGTCATGGGCGCCCTGGCGGCCGGCGGCTACGACGTGCGCGCCATGGTCCATCCCGTGATCGGCGCTCCCGGCGGAGACGGCCCGGGCCAGTCGTTGATCCTGGTGATGCTGGCGCCGGTCGGAGAGGACCGCCGGACGGCCCTGGTCGAGGAGGTCGGCCGCACGCTGCACGACGTCCATGCCGCCGTGGGCGACTTCGGCGCGCTGCACGCGCTGGCGGAGCAGGCGGCGGCGGAACTTGCGCAGGCGCGCGCGCCGTTCGGGTCCTACGAGGCGCAGGAGTACGTCGACTTCCTGCGCTGGCTGAGCGCGGAGCGCTTCGTCTTCCTTGGCGCGCGGCTCTACGAATATCCTCGCACCTTGCAAGGCGACTATGCGGCGGAGGAGCCGGTGTTCAGCCCCGAGCGCTCGCTCGGCGTGCTGCGCGACCAGGGCCTGGCGGTGCTGCGGCGCGCCAGCGAGCCTGCGCTGCTGGCCTCACAGCTCAGCGCCTACCTGGACGAGGCGGCGCCGGTGACGGTGGCCAAGTCCACCCTGCGCTCGCGCGTGCACCGCCGGGTCGACATGGATTACGTCGGCGTGAAGCGCTACGACGCGCAGGGCCGCGCGACCGGCGAGGTGCGCTTCGTGGGCCTGTTCACGGCGGAGGCCTACGAACTCCCCGCCGCCGCCCTGCCGCTGGTGCGGCGCAAGATCGAGCACGTGCTGGAACGCGCCGGCCACAGCCCCAGCGCCCACACCGGCAAGCGGCTCCGCTACATCGCCGAGACCTATCCCCGCGACGAGCTGTTCCAGATCAACGAGGACGACCTTTACCGCATCGGCTCCGGCGTTCTGCACCTCTACGACCGGCCGCGGGTTCGCCTGTTCGCCCGCACAGACGTGTTCGACCGCTTCATCTCGGTGCTGCTGTACGTCCCCAGCGACCGCTACAGCTCCGACGTGCAGGGGCGCGCGGGCGAGATCCTGGCGCAGGCTTGGGGCGGCCACGTCTGGTCGGCGTCGGCCACCCTGTCGGACCCGCCGCTGGCGCGGGTCTGCTACACGCTGGCGGTCCAGCCCAATCATCATCCCATCCCTGACGAGCGCGCGCTGGAGGCCGAGATCGCCGCGGCCGTCCGCACCTGGTCGGACCGCTTCGAGGCGGCGGTGCGCGGCGGCGGCGTGGCGCCGGGTCTGGTGGCCGAGATGCTGGCCCGCTACGCAGACGGCTTCCCGCCGGGCTACCGCGACCAGTACGACGCCGCAGAGGCGTTGATGGACCTGTCCGCCATCGAGGGCATGGCGGAGCCCGAAGGCCTGCGCGTCCGCGCCTTCCGCCGCGCCGAAGACCCGCGCACCCGGTTCCGGATCAAGCTCTATCGGCCCGAACAGGCGGTCCCCCTGGCCGACGTCCTGCCCATCCTGGAGAACATGGGGCTGAAGGCGCTGGTGGAAAGCGGCTTCCCCGTCTCGCGCACCCTGCAGGACGCCCGGCGTCACCTGACCTGGGTGCACGAGTTCGAGCTCGAGGACGAGCACGGCGAGCACCTCGTGTTCGCCGACATCCAGGCGCCGTTCGAGCGGGGGTTCCTGGCGGTCTGGAGCGGGGAGGCGGAGAACGACGGCTTCAACCGCCTGGTGCTGGAGCTCGGCGCGTCCTGGCGCGACGTGGCGCTCGTGCGCGCCACGGCTCGCTATCGCCAGCAGAGCGGGCTCGATCCCAGCCAGGGTGTCCAGGAGGCGGCGCTGGTCGCCCATCCGAAGATCGTGGAGCTGATCTTGGACCTGTTCCGGGTCAAGTTCGACCCGGCGTTCGCGGCCGATCTGCCCGCCCGCACCGAGCAGGCGGCCGAGGTCTTCACCCGCATCACCGAGGCGCTGCAGCTGGTGGACAGCCTGGACGAGGACCGGGTGCTTCGCCGGCTGGCGCGGCTGGTCGAGGCGATGGTGCGCACCAACGTCTACCAGCTCGACGATATGGGCGCGCCCAAGCCCTACATCAGCTTCAAGGTCGCCAGCGAGCGGCTTGAGGACCTGCCGGCGCCGCGGCCCTATCGCGAGATCTTCGTGTGCGCCCCGCATGTGGAGGGCGTGCACCTGCGCTTCGGGCCCGTGGCGCGCGGCGGCCTGCGCTGGTCGGACCGGCGCGACGATTTCCGCACCGAGGTACTGGGCCTGGTGAAGGCGCAGCAGGTGAAGAACGCCGTGATCGTGCCGGTCGGCTCCAAGGGCGGCTTCTATCCCAAGGCGCTGCCCAAATCGGGCGCGAGGGGCGGCGGCTCTTCGGAAGCGGTGCGCGCGGAGGGCGTGCGCGCCTACAGGACCTTCCTCAACGGCCTGCTCGACATCACCGACAACCTGGACGCCTCGGGCGCGGTGGTGCGCCCCGCGGGCGTCATCGCCCACGACGGCGAGGATCCCTACCTGGTCGTGGCCGCCGACAAGGGCACCGCCACCTTCTCCGACATCGCCAACGGCGTGGCGGCGGACTACGGCTTCTGGCTCGGCGACGCCTTCGCCTCCGGGGGGTCGGTCGGCTACGACCACAAGGCCATGGGCATCACCGCCCGCGGCGCCTGGGAGGCGGTCCGCCGCCACTTCCGCGAGATGGGCAAGGACATCTCGGTGGAGCCGTTCACCTGCATAGGCGTGGGCGACATGTCGGGCGACGTGTTCGGCAACGGGGCGCTGCTCAGCCAAGCCATGCGCCTGGTCGCCGCCTTCGACCACCGCCACATCTTCCTGGACCCCGATCCGAACCCCCTGGCCTCCTGGACCGAGCGCAAGCGCATGTTCGCGCTCGCCCGCTCGTCCTGGGCCGACTACGACGCCTCCAAGATCAGCGAGGGCGGCGGCGTGTTTTCGCGCGCCGCCAAGTCGATCCCGCTGAGCGGACAGGTCAAGGCGCTGCTCGACGTGGAGGCGGACGCCCTGCCTCCGGTGGAGCTGATCCGCGCCATCCTGAAGGCGCGCGCCGAGCTGCTCTATCTCGGCGGCATCGGCACCTATGTGAAGGCCGCCCACCAGACCCAGGCGGACGCCGGCGACAAGGCCAACGACGCCGTCCGCATCGACGCAGGCGAGCTGCGCGTGGCGGTGGTGGGCGAGGGCGCCAACCTGGGCTTCACCCAGGCCGGACGGATCGCCTTCGCCCGGGCTGGCGGTCGCATCGACACCGACGCCATCGACAACTCCGCGGGCGTGGACACCTCCGACCACGAGGTGAACATCAAGATCCTGCTCGGCCAGGCGGAGCGTGCGGGCGCCTTGGCGGCGCAGGACCGCAACGCCCTGTTGGCCAGCATGACCGATGCGGTGGGCCATCACGTGCTCGCCCACAACTACGACCAGACGCTGGGCCTGTCGCTGCAGCAGGCCCAGGCTCCCGCCGAGCTGGACGCGCAAGCGACGTTCATGCTGTCGCTGGAGCGCCGCGGCCGACTCGACCGCAAGGTGGAGGGCCTGCCCGCCGCCAGCGCGGTGGCGGAGCTGAGCGCCATGGGGCGAGGGCTGTCGCGGCCGGAGCTGGCGGTGGTCACCGCCTATGGCAAGCTGGAGCTTTCCGCCGACCTCGCCGCCAGCCCGGCCATGGACGATCCCTATTTCGCAGGCGTGCTGGAGCGCTACTTCCCTGCGCCGCTCGCGCGGTTTCGAGACGAGATGCGCCGCCACCGCCTGCGTCGCGAGATCATCGCCACGGTCATGGCCAACCTGATCGTGGACAAGGCCGGGCCGACCTTCGCCTCGCGCCTGGGTCTGGCGCTCGACTGCGACGCGTCGACCCTGGTCACCGCTTTCGAGACCGCGCGCCAGGTGCTGCGCCTGGATGAGGCGTGGTGGGCGGTGGATGCGCTCGACTACCGCATCTCCTGGGAGGCCCAGACTGCGCTCTACACCGAGATCGCCCGGGCGCTGCGGGGCCAGACCTTCTGGCTCGCCCAGCGCGCGGGCGGGCGCAATCCCGGCGTCCAGGCGCTCATCGACGCCTATCGCCCGACCGTGGACGCCCTGCAGCAGGAGGGCGGCGCCGTGTTGTCCGACTTCGAGCGCCAGGCGGCCGAGGCGCGGGCCCAGGCCTTCATCGCGGCGGGCGCGCCGGAAGACTTGGCCCACACCGTGGCGCGCCTACGGGCGCTGACCGGCGTAGTGGGCGTGGCCGACCTGGCGCGCACCCTGGATTGGGACCCCGCCGCCATGGCCCGGCTGTACGGCGCCGTCGGCTCGGCGTTCGGCTACGACCGCCTGCGCGGCGCGGCGGCCGGGGTCTCGCCGGCCGACGGCTACGAACGCCAGGCGCTGCGCGGCCTGATCGTGGACCTGATCGCCCAGCAGGCGGCGCGCACCCGCGAGATCGCCGAAACCGCGAGCGCCGACGGGGCGGCCGACATGGACGCGGCGCTCGCCCTGGTCTCGCGATGGACCGGATCGCGCCGCCACGAGGTGGATCGCGCCCGCCAGACGCTGGAGGGCATCGAGCAGACCGCCGGCGGCTGGAACTTCGCCAAGCTCACCATCGCCAACTCCGCCCTACGCGCGACGGCGTAGGGGCGTCCGGCCGAGGGGCCGGGCCCCGTCGGCGTCAGATCATCAGCGGACCCAGGCCGGGGATCGTGGCCAGCACGTCGCGCAGCAGGTCCGAGCCCGTCTTCTCGCGCACCCATCCCATGGCGAGCGGCAGGATTTTCTGCATGTCGGAGATGGTGACCCCCTGGCGGGTGAGCTGCTGGTTCATGGCCATGGCGTCCGACATCGCCGCGCCGCTCGCTCCCCCCGCCTTCGACATCAGCCCCGACATCAGGCCGCTGCCCTTGTTGGCGGTCAGGGTCGCGCCCTGAGCGGCCATCTCGGCGGAGCCTGGGACGGCGTCGAACAGGGCGCGCACCTTGTCCGACTCGCCATGCTTGTCGATCAGATAGAGGGCGCCGGACAGCGCGCTGCCGGACTGGGCGAGGTTCAGCCCCGTGTGGGCGGCGGCTTTCTGGACAAGCTCTTCGATCATCTCGACCCCTCTCCCGCGACTGGCTAGACCATGGCCGCCAACCCGTCCACCCTGGCTCCTACCAGGGCAGGGGCGCGCCGTCGTAGGCGAAGACATGGCCCGACTGCTCCGCCCCGGCGCGCGCGATGACGGCGCGTAGGCCGTCCACCGACTGTTTGGACGTGATGGCGGCGTTCTTGCCGCCCATGTCGGTCTGCACCCATCCCGGATGCAGCGGCAGGCAGACCACGCCATCCGCCTTCAGCGCCGCCGCCAGCCCCGCCCACGCATTGTTCAACGCCGCCTTGGACGCCCGGTAGACGAACATGTCGCCGCCATGCTGGGCCGTGGAGCCGAGCTGGCTGGTGATGGCCACCAGCTTCCTGTCCCGTCCAGCCTTCAGGTTCGGCAGAAAGGCCTGGGCGAGGCGCACGGGCCCCAGGCTGTTGACGGCGAAGACGTGCATCCAGTCGTCGAAGTCCAGCTCCCCTAGGACTTGGCGGCGGCCGCCGTACACGCCCGCGTTGGCGATCAGGATGTCGATCGGGCGTTCGCCGACGGCCTGCCGGAACGCCGCGACAGACCCGTCATCGGACACGTCCAGCGGGTGGACCGCCACGCCATCGATGGCCTTGAGCTCGGTCGCGGCGCCCGGGTCGCGCGCGCCCGCGACCACTGTCGCGCCCTCGGCGGCGTACTGGCGGGCGAACTCCAGGCCGATACCCCGGTTGGCGCCGGAGATGAGAACCGTGGTCATGGGGGAGCATCCGTCGTTCAAGTCAGGCGTCAACGCCTGGCGCGCACGAAGGTCCATGTCACATCATCGGAGACGCCAGGATCGAAGCGGTAGCCGTCCACGTCGAAGTCCTTCAGCGCCGACGCCTCTTCAAGCCGGCGGTCGATGGCGAAGCGGGCCATGGCGCCGCGGGCGCGCTTGGCGAAAAGGGCGATGTTGCGAAGGGTCCCATCCGGCTCGGCCTGCTTGAACAGGCAGGTGACCACAGGGAGCTTCAGCGCCTTGCGGTCTACCGCGCCGAAGTATTCCACGCTGGCCAAGTTGACGAGCGTCGGATCGGCCTGGCCGCGGGCGTCCGTGTTCAGGGCCTTCACGATCCTCGCCCGCCAGAAGGCGTAGAGGTCCTCTCCGCGCGGGTTGGCCAGCTTCACGCCCATCTCCAGGCGATAAGGCTGGATGACGTCCAGCGGCCGCAGCAGGCCGTACAGCCCCGACAGTATTCTTATCCGCCCTTGCGCCCAGGCCAGGGCCTCGGCGTCCAGGGTGCGGGCCTTCAGCCCGGTGTAGACGTCGCCGGCGAAGGCCAGGGCCGCGGGCACGCCCGGCGCCTTGGCCCCGGTCCTGAAGGCGCGGAAACGCTCCACGTTCAGCGCCGCCAGCTTGTCGGACACGCCCATCAGCCGCTTCAGGTCGGCGGGCTTCAGGGTGCGGGTGATCGCCGAGAGCGCCGCGGTGTCCCTGGCGAAGGCGGGACGGCTGAGGGGCAGGCCTTCGGGCGTGGGGCTGAAGTCCAGCGTCTTGGCGGGCGAGAGGGCGATCAGCATGGGCCACCGCTTAGCCGCGGCGCTCGGCGAGCGCCAGCCGGCGGGCGCCACCCGGCGAGCGGATATTCACCCCTCGCTCAGACCGCCTCCGCCAGGGTCGCCGCGGGCGCGCCGCGCAGGCGCAGCAGGAAAGCGCCGCTCCAGCCCAGGAAGTAGCCGGCGCTGAGGCCGGACACCGCGATCGCCCAGATCGCTACGCTCGCCCCCGCGCCGCGGGCGGCCGCCACCGCCAGCCCGTATTGCGAGCAGAAGACGACCAGGTTGCGGATCAGCGGGAAGGGGCTGCCCCGAAACCGCACCCGGCCCATCGATCGATCATAGAGGATGTGGCGTGGGCTGGTGAGCGCGCCGGGAACGGCCCCGATCAGGGCCGCCAGCCCCCAGGCGGGCGCCGCGACCATCCAGGGCTGATGCCGGGCGATGGCGCCGCTCACGCCCATGAGGACGAAGACCGCCGGCGTGATCCACACCCGGGCGAACGGCAATGTGCGCTCCCTCAGCCCCCGCACGCCCATCCAGAGGATGTAGCCCAGCAGCAGGAAGACCCACGGCGGCGTACGTCTCACCATCTCGACCAGGAACGTCATGGAGAACCTCTAAAAAGCACTTTGACATTCAAAGTCATTTGCGGTACTCCGTCAACTCGGAATATGGAGAAGCCGCATGGTCCACGATGTCCAGACGATCCGCGACGATCTCGCCTTCATGCGCGCCCTGGCCCAGGAGGGTCGGCGCGCGCCGCTCCTGATCGGCTATGGCCTGGTGGCTTCCGGGCTGACCTTCGGGACGGCGTCCTTGTTTTGCTGGCTTGTGGACGCGCGCGTGCTCGCCATCTCGCCCTGGTGGGAAGGGGCGGTCTGGCCGATCGCGATCGTGGTCTTCATGCCGGCGGTGCGATGGTGGCGCGCCTGCTCGCTGCGCGATACTCCCGGCGCTTCGGCGGTAACCAATCGGGCGGTCGGCGCGGCGATGCGCGGGCTCGGCTACGCCATGCTCACCTTGATGTTCGCTTCATGGGCGTTGGCGTATACGCTGCACACGACAGTGATCTTCGCCATGTTCCCGCCCGTGGTGCTCGCCGTCTATGGCGCGGCCTGGATGGTCGCGGCGGCGATGAGTGAACTCTCTTGGTTGAGGTGGGTGGCGGCCGGATGTTTCGCCGCATCGGTGCTCGCGGGCTTCACGACTGCGCATAGCTACGGCTTTCTCGTCTTCGCCGCCTTGTTGGTAGCGGTGACGGCCGTGCCTGGAGCCGCGCTGGCGCGGATGGAACCCTCTCGGGTCGTGTGAGGCTATGGACGGCTTCGACATCGACCAGATCGACGAGGTGATTCACGGGCGCGTGCGGCTGGGCGTGATGGCTTATCTCGCCACAGCCCAGGCCGCCGAGTTCAACGCCTTGAAAGCCCGGCTGCAGGTCACCGACGGCAACCTGGCCACCCACCTGCGCAAGCTGGAGGATGCGGCCTATGTGACGGTGGAGAAGGCCTTCGCCGGTCGCAAGCCCTTGACCCGCATCCACATCACGCCGGCAGGACAGGACGCCTTCGTGCGCTACCTGGACGCCATCGGCAAGCTGGTGGCCTGAACGAAGAAAGGCCCACCCTCCGGTCCGGAGGGTGGGCCCTGTCGTTTAGTGGCGTCGCTTAGTGGCGCTTGTAGGTTCAGCGATCCTTGGCGAGGAGCGGGGTGCCCGCCAGATGCTCGCCGATGAACCAGACCTGCAACTCGTGGGTGCGGATCAGGCTGGAGACCAGCAGGTCGTTGGTGCCGTCGTCGCCGTATTCGGCGGCTTCGGAGGCGGCCTCGCGGATTTCCTTCAGCATGATCTCATGCGCCTCGAGCAGGCGGGAGATCTGCGTCGCCACGTCTTCGCGACCCTGCGGCGGGCGCGGGATCTTGGTGTTCTCCGCCACGTCGGCGGCCATGGCGTAGGCGAGGCCGCCCAGCGACTGGATGCGCTCGGCGATGTCGTCCACGAAACCGGATTGCTCCTCGTAGTGCTTATCCAGGAGCAGGTGCAGCTGGTAGAAGGTGACGCCCGACACCTGCCAGTGGTGCTTCTTGTAAAGATCGCGGAGCGTCATGGTGTCGACCAGGATCTGGTTCAACGCGCCGACGCTCTTGGCGCGGGCGTTCTCGGCCAGGGCGATCGGCAGGTCCTTCAGGGTGCCGAAGGCCTGGATTTCATTGGGCTTGATCTTGTAGTCGGGTTGAGCGACGTCGATAGCGCCATCAGCCATGGCCATACTCCTCAAAAGATTTCGAGACGGGTTGCGGGCGCACGGACGCGGCCGCGATGCCCCGCGATATTGCAGACGAAACGTCGCTCTGCGCGGGGCGGTTCCGGCTGCGCGCGAACGTCAGGCGTCAAGCGCCATGGCCTCGCGCGCCTCGCCGAGGGCCGCCAGCTTGGCCTCGAACGGCGTCCAGTCGTCGCGCCCGGCCACCGCCGCCCAAATCGCCTCGATCTCGTCGACAAGAAGCTCCTGCGGGTCCGTCCCGGAAAAGTAAGGATGCTGCAGCCGCGCCTCCCGCTCGGTCTCGAAGGCCTCCAGGCCGGTGCGGAAGGCGCGGAAAGCTTCGGTGTCGTAGAGCTTCGCACGCGGTCCGCGCAGCGCCCGCGGCGCCGACGCCAGGCCGCCGAACCAGTCGAAGAAGAACGGCTCCCAGCGAAGCGCCTCGCCGCCCTCCGCCAGCGCCTTGAAGGCGACCGCGGCCAGCACGCCGTTGTCGGGTGGGCTGAGCGGCTTCAGGCCCAGGCGGCGCACGATGCTCTCCGCCAGGGTGTCGCGATAGCGCGTGCCGAAGGTGTTCAGCGCGTCCACCAGCGGCTCGCTCTCGCAGACCAGCGCCAGGCAGCCGGCCAGCTGCTGCAGGTTCCAGAACACCGCGCTCGGCTGGCGGCCGAAGGCGTACAGGCCCTGGTGGTCGAAATAGGCCGCGGTGAACGACGGGTCGTTGCTGGGCAGGAAGCGGTAGGGACCGTAGTCGAAGCTCTCGCCGTTGATGTTCATGTTGTCGGTGTTCAGCACTCCGTGCACGAACCCCGCCGCCATCCAGCGTGCGGTGAGATGGGCGAATCGCGCCGCGACGGCCGTCAGCAGCCCGGCCGCCCGCTCAGCGACGTCGGCCCCGCCGACCTCCGGATAGTAGAGCCGCACTACGTGCTCCACCAGCTCGGCGACGAGGTCGCGCCGGTTGAAGAAGGCGTGCCGCTGGAAGGTCCCGAAGCGCACGTTGCTCCACGACAGCCGGGTCAGCACCGAGGAGCGGGTGGGGGAGGGTTCGTCGCCGCGCTCCAGCGCCTCGCCGGTCTCGAAGAGGGCGAAGCTCTTCGACGTCGGCACGCCGAGCGCCTCCAGCATCTCGGTGGCCAGCACCTCGCGCAGGCCGCCCTTCAGCGTCAGCCGCCCGTCGCCGGAGCGCGAGTAGGGCGTGCGGCCCGATCCCTTGGTGCCGAGGTCGAGCAGCCGGCCCAAGGGCTCACCGTCCTCGCGCACCTGGGCGCAGAGGAAGCCCCGGCCGTCGCCGATGTCGGCGTTGTAGATCTGGAATTGATGACCGTGATAGCCCGTCGCCAGCGGCCCCGGCTGACCGGGAAGCGGCTTGAACCGCGCGAAGGCGTCGCGGAACTCCGCCTCGCTTAGTCCGTCCAGCCCCACCCGCGCGGCGGCGCGGTCGTTGCGATAGCGCAGGATCGTCTGCGGAAAGTGGGCGGGCCCCACGGCGTCGGCGAACTCCGCGCCGAGCTGAACGAACTGCGGGTCAGGGCGGTAGGCGGCGGACACGGGCATGGCGCTGAGGTGCGCGCTACGGCCGCCCAGGGCAAGCGTCGCAGCCTCGCATGCGCGCTTCTCGCGGCCGGACCCTGCGGCGCGTTTCAGCACGGCGCCGCTTATGGGGCGAATTGAGCTGCGAGGCGTTGGTCTTCTTGCAGTCGAGACGACCCTATCCGGCCCGCATCGGCCAGGCCCCGGGAGCGTGGGGATGTGCACCCTGCGGGGAGACGTTCGAGAACGAACTTCAGGATCTGTCAGTCACCCGCGCGGCGGCTCGGCGAGGTTAAGTCTGGTTATGCTGCACCGCAGCATGTATATAGTAAGGCGATAGAGAGGGCGTGATGGCTGGCTTGAACGAGACGCTTGCGGCTCTGGCGGCGAGACGCCGGCCGGCGCCGGCGAACGAGGACCGGGGATGTCGGGACCGTCTGGTCGAGGTGGCGAATGTGTCGCCCGACCCCGGTGGACTGCGCATGCTGATCCACGTTCCCGACGCGCTCCCAGCTAGGCCGGCCCTGGTGGTGGCGCTGCACGGCTGCACCCAGGCGGCGCAGGACTATGCGCACGGATCGGGCTGGCTCGCCTTGGCCGACCGCTTCGGCTTCGTAGTGCTCTGTCCAGAACAGGTTCGCGCCAACAACGCCAACCTCTGCTTCAACTGGTTCGAGCCCGGCGACGTCCAACGCGGCGCGGGCGAGGCCGCCTCCATCCGCGCCATGATCGCGCGCGTCGTGGCCGACCACGACGTCGATCCGGCCCGGGTGTTCATCACCGGCCTGTCCGCCGGCGGCGCCATGGCCAACGTCATGCTCGCCGCCTACCCGGAGGTCTTCGCCGCCGGCGCGATCATCGCCGGGCTGCCCTACGGTGCGGCCGCCAACGTGCAGGAAGCCTTCGGCGCCATGATGAACACCCGCCGCCGTTCGGCGCAGGCCTGGGGCGACGCGGTGCGGAGCGCCTCGCCTCACCCCGGGCCCTGGCCGCGCATATCGGTCTGGCAGGGCGAGAGCGACGCGGTGGTGCGCCCGGGCGTAGCCGACGACCTGATCAGCCAGTGGACCCACGTCCACGGCGTGGCCGGACAGGGCGTCGAGCGGACCGGCTCCACCGCAGGCCACAGCCATCTCGCCTGGCGCGCCCGGGACGGATCCACGGTCGTGGAACTGCACAGGATCACGGGCATGGGCCATGGCGTCCCGCTGTCTTGCGCCGCGCCGCTGGGCTGCGGGACGGCGGGACCGTACCTGCTGGAGGTCGGCGTCTCCTCCACGCTGGAGCTGGCCAAGGCGTGGGGTCTTGCGGACGCCGCCGCCCTGGACGCCATGGCCGGCGAACCGGCGCAGTCGGCTGGAGCCGCGCCGCGACCCGCCACCCCGTTCGCGGCCGACCCTATGGCGCCGCTGCAGGACATGGGCAAAGTCATCTCCGACGCCCTGCGCAGCGCGGGGCTGATGCGCTAGCGCTTCAGCGACCGGCGCAGGCCGCTCAGCGCAGGAGGGTGGCGACGCCGCGGTGATGCTCGCACGCCGTGGTCGCATCGGCCGCGGTGGCGTAGAC
>CAXTUT010000024.1:13944-17204 GCA_964247465.1 uncultured Caulobacteraceae bacterium
GGGGGGCGCTGGGGCCGGGGGGGGGTAGACGCGGGGGGGGCAGCGCGCGGGGGCGCCGGCCGGCGCCCCGGCGGGTGCGTCCGCGGTCGGGAGCGTCACAGGGGTTGCGCCCGCCAGGCAGCCGGCCATGAAACTTCGGTAGGTGAACGGCCCGGTCTGCAGATGTCTGACCATCTCGTCCCAGCGCGTGGTGCATTGGCGGGCCGCGGCGGCCTGAACCGAAGGCGCCGGCGCCAGCGCTATGGCCGCCGCCGCCGCGATATGCCCAAATCTTCGCTTCATCAAGGCTGCCCTCCCTGGCCGCAAGCTTCCCGACCGCAAGCCAAGTCTTGAGCTGAAGAGCCAGTTAAAGCCTCTAACCTTTTGCTCGACCCCAGAAAGGTGTCGGCTGCGACAGCGGCCCGTGCGGCTCAGGCCCTGCTTTGTCAAGACGGTCCTTCGACGGCGAACCTTGACCCTCCTCTCTTGCTGAAGCCTTCGCCGCCCTTGCGCCACAGCTTCCGCCTCAGCCTCAGCCTCCGCTGCAAGCGTGCGCCTGGAGCCTTGACGGGTCTTGAGCTTGATGGCGGCCTATGCTCCAGGATTGCCTCTTCGGCGCTCACACGCACCCTGTCGAGCTCATGGCGCGGGACCCAGCCCGTCGGCCGCCAGCCCTCGCCGCGCCATGATCGGTTGAGAGAGGAACGACGATGAAACCGGTGCTGATCGGCCTGTTCGCTGTCCTGGCCTATAGCTCGGCGCTCGCCGAGCCCTTGTCCGGGTCCGCGGCGACAGACGCCAGGCTGAAGGCCTGCGTGGCGAGAGACAGCAGCAACGCGCACATCATGGCCTGCACCTCCGTCGCCCAGATCGCGGCGGATGCTCGGCTGAACGGCGTCTACCAGGCCTGGACCGAAGCGCTGAAGCATCCCAAGCCGGACGACGCCAAGGACGACGCCGAAATCCTGAAGCGCCTCGTCGTCGCCGAACGCGCCTGGATCGCCTTCAGGGACGCAGACTGCGACTTGCGGAGCACATCCGCGCTCGGCGGTACGGCTGAGCCCGTCGTGTTCGGCGATTGCCGATACGCAATGACCAACGCCCGCGTGGAGGCGCTCGAAGCGGACCGTAGCGCGCGCTGACTGGCCGACCCGCTTGCGGCGGCTGGGCTCGACCCTTCCGCCGCCAATGACGCACGTGGAGCCTAATCGCGTGCGCGCTCGCCTATGCGGACAGGCCATACCCTTGGCGTCGCAATCCGAGCCAGTCGCAGAGCCCGGGAATGCGGCAAAGCACGAGCCGTTCGATCAGGAACACGAGGATCAGCGAGGCGCCCAGGAGCGGCAGCAGCACGCCCAGCATCACCACGATCGCCAGCAAACCCAGCGAGAACCGGGGCGATCCGGCCGGAAGCGGCGCGCCCAGCACGCCGTCGGGGCGCCTGCGCCACCACAGCACCGCGGCGCTGACGCTCACTGCCAGCAGGCTGGCCGCGGTGAACAGGCCGAGCAGCTGGTTCGGCCAGCCGAACAGCTGGCCCTCGTGGGCGGCGACGCCGACGCCGACCGCCTGGTCGACCCAGTTGCGCTGGCCGAAGCCCTCGCGCTTCAGCACCGCCCCGGTGCGCCCGTCCAGGGTGAGGCTCACCCGCTTCGGGCGGTTCTGCGCGTCGGAGCGCGCGCTCCAGGCCCCGCCCGCCCGCAGCGGCGGGACGATCAGCACCGGATAGGCCAGCCCCAGGGCGGCGACCGTCGGCTGCACCCGGTCCAGGGCGGCGTAGGCGACGCCCGACGGCACGACCGGGCGGAACGGTCTGGGATGGCCCATGTCCATGTCCGCCATCGCGTCGCTGCGGACGGCCTGCTGGCCGGCCAGGCTGCCGGCGCTGAGGGCGGCCCGCTGGGCCAGTTCGGAGCTGCGCCCGGTGGTCCAGTCCTGGCGCACCACCGCCTGGCCGGCGACCTGGCGCACCTCCTTGAGATAGCCGCCCCAGCTCTTGGCCCAGGGCAGGCCGCTGGCCAACAGGAACAGCGCCAGCGCCGACACCCACACCCCCGAAACCGCGTGCAGGTCGCGCCAGAACAGCCGGCGGCCCTGGCCCAGCCGCGGGTACAGCACCCCGGCCAGGCGCTGAGCGCCTCGCGGCCACCACAGATAGAGCCCGGTGACGATCATCACCACGGCCCAGGAGGCGGCGAGCTCCACCAGCATGGAGCCCCGGTCGCCCAGCAGCAGCTCGCCGTGCAGGCGGAAGACGAGCTTCATCAGCCGGCCGTCCTCCGGAACCGCCTTCAGGACCTTCAGCGTCTTGGGGTGGACCCACACGCGCCACTGCTGCGTCCCCCGTCCGACCAGCACCTGGGCCGCCGCCTCGTGGAACGCGGGAAGCTGGTAGGCGTGGAGCACAGAGCCCGGCTCGGCCGCGAGCGCGGCGCGCACCTCTGCGACCGGGGCGGCCCGCGCCTCTCCCAGCTGAAGAAGCTGCGCATAGGGCCGGTCCAGCCAGGCCTCCACCTGAGGCTTGAACAGGTAGATCGCTCCCGTGCAGGCCAGCCAGCACACGAACGGGATGCAGAACAGCCCGGCGTAGAAGTGCCAGCGCCAGACCGCCTGGTAATCCGGCCAGGGCCGGCGGCGGGAACGCATCGAGGTGGCAAGAGCGGGCGCGGTCATGGCGGACCTCAGAACTTTACGCGCACGCCGCCGAACACCGACCTTGGCGCGCCGGCGTAGACGGAGCCCGAGGTGTTGGCCACGCTCGATGCGCCGTTCTGCGTCCCCGCCGCGTTCAGGCTGTCGGTGATGTTGGAGGCGGTCCCGACATAGGTCTGGTCCAGCAGGTTCTGCACCTCGACGTAGAGGCGCAGCCGCGACAGCGCCCCGCGTCCCGGCGGCGGGTCGTAATGCAGCTCCCCGTTCAGCAGGAAATAGCCCGGCGCCGTCAGCAGGTTGGCGTTGTCGAGCTCGTAGCCGCCGCGCCCCACGCCCTCCAGGAAGCCGCCCATGCCCTGCAGCAGGCCGCCGGGCTGGTCATAGATGAGGCGCACGTCGCCGAAGTTGGGCGTCACGCCGGGGATGTGGTTCCCGTCGCGGTCGAACACCGCGCTGATCGCGCCGGACGACAGCCGCTCCGCGTAGCTCGTATAGATCTGGTCGTCGAACAGGTAGGAAACGTAGAGCCGCGCGCCCGGGAGCGTCGCCGGCAGCGGACGCCAGTCCACCCCGACCTCCACGCCCCGGTGCTCGGAATGGGGCGCGTT
This sequence comes from uncultured Caulobacteraceae bacterium, assembly GCA_964247465.1. Lineage (GTDB taxonomy): Bacteria > Pseudomonadota > Alphaproteobacteria > Caulobacterales > Caulobacteraceae > CAHJWH01. The sequence continues at coordinate 17,184 of CAXTUT010000024.1, forward strand.
GAAGGTGTAGCTCTGCAGGTT
>CAXTUT010000025.1:0-17051 GCA_964247465.1 uncultured Caulobacteraceae bacterium
ATCCGGCGCGAGCGACGCGCGGCCGGGATTGTCGATGGGCGTCGGCGGCAGACCCATGCTCAGATAGGTGTTGTAGGGATTGGGGGCTGCGAGTTCCGACGCCCGCAGGCCGTGGCCGAGCGGGCCCGCGCCGTTGGTCAGGCCATAGATCACCGTCGGGTCGGCCTCCAGCTTCACGCCCTGGCGAAGGCGGTTGATGTAGACGCTGGCCACGTGAGGCCGCTCGGGGGCGAGCGCGGTCTCCTTCTCCACGATGGACGCGAGCGCCACGGCCTGGTCGGCGTCGGCGAAGGGGAGGCCGGGCTGGCGATGCGCCCACAGCGTGGCGAGCAGGCGGTCGCGGTCGTCCTGCATGCGCTTGACCAAGCTGGCGCGGGTCTGGCCACGCACCACCTCGTAGGTCTCCGGCAGCAGGGCGCCTTCAGTCGGGACGGGCACGGTCCCGCTCAGCACGTCGCTGTGGTCTAGGATGGCGATGGCCTCTCGTGAGGACAGCCCCTCGGGGATGGTGATGCGGTGGTGGACGATCAGGCCGAGCCGGAGCTGGTGGATGACCTGGGCCAGGGAGGCGCGGGAGGGGAAGGCGTATTCGCCCGCGCGCATGTGGCGCGCCGCGCCGGTCGCCTGCGCTGCGGCCAGGAACAGCGGCGCGGAGGCGATCACGCCGGCCTGCTGCAGGTCCGCACCGATCTCGGCCACGCCTGCGCCGCGCCGCAGCACCACGGTGGTCTGTGCGCCGCTCCGCGCCCTGGGGCCGGCGCCTCTGTAGATCCACAGGCTCAGGCCGAACAGGACGACGACGGCAAGGACAAGGGTGACAAGGGCGCCCGCGACGCCAGCGAAAACCGGCCGCCCCGGACCGGCGGACGACACGTCGGCGCGACGCGGCGCGCGGCTCACCGGACCTTGGCGAGCACGAGCGAGGCGTTGGTGCCGCCGAAGCCGAAGCTGTTGGACAGGGCGGTGTCGATCTTCATCGGCTTGGCGGTGTGGGGCACCAGGTCCAGCTTCGTCTCCACCGACGGGTTGTCGAGGTTGATGGTAGGAGGCGCGATCTGGTCGCGGATGGCCAGGGCAGTGAACGCGGCCTCCACCGACCCGGCGGCGCCGAGCAGGTGGCCGATGGCCGACTTGGTGGACGACATGGCCTTGCCGTCGACGTGATCGCCCAGCATCCGCTCGATGGCGCCGAGCTCGATCTCGTCGCCGAGCGGCGTGGAGGTGCCATGGGCGTTGATGTAGTCGATCTGGTCCGGCGTGATCCTGGCGTCCTTCAGCGAGGCCTTCATGGCCCGCTCGCCGCCCGCCCCGTCCGCCGCTGGCGCCGTGATATGGTGGGCGTCGCCGGACAGGCCATAGCCCAGCACCTCGGCGTAGATCTTGGCGCCGCGCGCGCGGGCGTGCTCGTACTCCTCCAGCACCAGCACGCCCGCACCCTCGCCCATGACGAAGCCGTCGCGGTCCTTGTCGTAGGGGCGCGAACCCCTCTCCGGCGTGGCGTTGAAGTTGGTGGACAGCGCGCGGCAGGCGATGAAGCCGGCGATGCCGAGCTTGCCCACAGCCGCTTCGGCGCCGCCGGCGACCATCACGTCGGCGTCGCCGTACTTGATCAGCCGCGCCGCGTCGCCGATGGCGTGGGCGCCGGTGGCGCAGGCGGTCACCACGGCGTGGTTTGGGCCCTTGTAGCCGTAGCGGATCGACACGTGGCCCGACGCCAGGTTGATCAGGGCGGAGGGGATGAAGAAGGGGCTGACCCGGCGCGGGCCCTTGGCCTCGAGCTCCAGCGTGGTCGCCGCGATGGTGTTCAGCCCGCCGATGCCGGAGCCGAGGATGACGCCCGTGCGCTCGCATTCCTCCTCGCCCGGCTCGGTCCAGCCGGCGTCGCGCACCGCCTCGTCGGCGGCGGCGATGGCGTAGAGGATGAAGTCGTCGACGCGGCGCTGGTCCTTGGAAGCCAGCACCTTGTCGGGATCGAAGGCGCCCTCGACGTCCGGACCGCCGCCGCCGCGGCCGTCGACCCGCGGCACCTCGCAGGCGATCTGGCAGGCGTATCCCTCAGGATCGAACGCGCTGATGCGGTTGGCACCTGAGCGGCCCGCGAGGATGGCCTTCCAGGTCGTCTCCGTCCCCCATCCAAGGGGAGTGACCAGGCCTATTCCGGTGATGACGACGCGCCGCATCTTATCGGTCCATCCGACCCTGGCGCGCCCCATGCCCTACGCCGAGGGCGCGGTTCGCGCAGACGGCGGAGGGACGGGAACGCGTCGCCGAGGGTCTACGCCCCCACCCGTTCCGAGATGAACTTCACCGCATCGCCCACGGTCTGGATGTGCTCAGCGGCGTCATCGGGAATTTCGATATCGAATTCTTCCTCGAACGCCATCACCAGCTCGACGTTGTCGAGGCTGTCGGCGCCCAAGTCGTCGATGAAGCTGGCCTTCTCGGTCACCTTCTCCGGATCGGCGTCCAGGTGTTCGATGACAATCTTGCGGACACGTTCGAGGACGTCGGTGGACATACGGGCGAGCCCCTCTCTGAAGGCATTTTATAGGGCCGAAACGGCCCGTGTAGACGGCGTTCGACGGTGAACAGAGTCGAAGACCGGTACTCGGAAACCCCGCGTCCGGCCGTCATGGCGAGCCGTAGCACACTCCTTTTTCTGAGACTAGCGCCTCAAAAACCGGGTGCGCAGCCCTTCAGATCATGGCCATTCCGCCATTCACGTGCAGGGTATGACCGGTGACGTAGGCGGCCTCGGCGCTCGCCAGATAGACGCACGCAGCGGCGATCTCGGCCCCCTCGCCCAGGCGGGCGGCGGGGATGCGGCTCAAAATCGCGGTTCGCTGGGCTTCGTTCAGCGTGTCGGTCATGGGGCTGGCGATGAAGCCGGGCGCCACGCAGTTCACGGTGATGCCGCGCCCACCGACCTCCTGCGCCAGGGCCTTGGAGAAGCCGATCATGCCGGCCTTGGACGCGGCGTAGTTGGCCTGGCCCGGGTTGCCGGTGACGCCCACCACCGACGACACCCCGATGATGCGGCCGTAGCGACGGCGCATCATGCCGCGCATGGCCGCGCGGCACAGCCGGAAATAAGCCTCCAGGTTGACCTGCAGCACCTGCGACCACTCCTCGTCCTTCATTCGGGCCAAGATGTTGTCGCGGGTGAGCCCGGCGTTGGAGACCAGAATGTCGACGGGCGCGCCGGCCGCCGCCTCCGCCGCCGCCACCAGCCCATCGACGGCCACGGGATCGGACAGGCCGGCCGCCACGGCGAACGTCCGCTCGCCGAGGGTCTGCGCCAACGTTTCCAGAGCCGTCTCACGCGTGCCGGACAGCACGACGCTTGCGCCTTGGGCATGCAGCGCGCGCGCCACCGCCCCGCCGATGCCGCCGGACGCGCCGGTGACGAGCGCCACGCGGCCGCTGAGATCAAACATCGTTCCTCCGGGATGGACAGTCAAAGGCCTGCCGACATCGGCGAGACCGTCACAGGCTTTGGGCGAAGCTCTCAAGATCGCCAGGCGTGCTGACGGCCAGCGCTTCGGCGTCCGGCGCGATCCGCTTAGCCATGCCGGTCAGCACCTTGCCGGCGCCGAGCTCGACGAAGCGCGTGACACCCCCCGCCTGCGCCATCCAGGCGATGCTCTCGCGCCAGCGCACGCGCCCGGTCACCTGTTCGACCAGCAGGCGCCGGATCTCCTCAGGGTCGGTGACCGGGCGCGCCGTGACGTTGGCCACCAGCGGCGTGCTCGGCACGGCGATCTCCGCGTCCGCGAGAGCCTGCGCCATGGCCTCGGCCGCCGGCTGCATGAGCGGGCAGTGGAAAGGCGCGGAGACGTTCAGAGGGATGGCGCGCGCGCCGAGCGCCTTTGCGGCCGCGATCGCCGCGTCCACCCCGGCCTTGTCGCCGGAGATCACCACGTTGCCCTGGTTGTTGTCGTTGGCCACCACGCAGACGCCGATGCGCGCGCCTTCCGCCGCCGCGCGCTCCGCCAGCTCCACATCGACCTTGGGCCCGATCAGCGACGCCATCGCCCCGAGGCCCAGGGGAGCGGCCTGCTGCATGGCCCGGCCACGCAGCTTCAAAAGGCGCGAGGCCGACGCAAGGCTGAGCGAACGCGCCGCCGCTAAAGCGGAATACTCCCCCAGCGAATGGCCGCAGACATAGCTCACCCCGTCCACGCCGATGTTGAACTCTTCCTCCAGCGTGCGAGCGACCGCCATGCTGACGGCCATCAGGGCGGGTTGGGCGTTTTCGGTGAGAGTGAGCTCAGCCTCAGGACCTTCCCACATCAGGCGGGAAAGATGCTGGTTCAGCGCATCGTCAACGGATTCGAACACCTCGCGCGCGCAGTTGAAGGCGTCCGCCAGGCTGGCGCCCATGCCGACGACTTGGCTGCCCTGTCCGGGAAATTGGAAGGCGAGGCTCACGTGAGTCGGCCGGAAGCTGCTGTCGAAGCGAGCGGTTTAGAAGCCCAGCGCAGGCTGAGCAAGTTGCCGCCGCGGTCGGCCGCTCGGCGCGCGCTTATCTACACTCCGCGGAAAGCCCGCACTCCCGCTACGCGCCAAATGGGTCCACACTGACGCCATGACCGCCCTGGCCCGCACCTCCGCTTCGCCGACCCCGACCGCCGCGGTGGAACAGCCCTATCTCGACCTGCTTGCCGAGGTGCTCGCCGACGGCGTCGATCGCAGCGACCGCACCGGCGTGGGCGCGCGCAGCCTGTTCGGACGCCAGATGCGCTTCGACCTCGCCTCGGGCTTTCCCCTGCTCACCACCAAGCGGGTCCACTTCAAGTCGGTGGCCCTGGAACTCCTGTGGTTCCTGCGCGGCGACACCAACGTGCGCTGGCTGCAGGGGCGCGGCGTCAGCATCTGGGACGAGTGGGCGGACGCTGACGGAGAGCTCGGCCCCGTCTACGGCAAGCAGTGGCGCTCATGGGCCGCGCCGGACGGACGCTCCGTCGACCAGATCGCCAGGGTCCTCGACGGCCTGCACGCCAACCCGTACGGACGCCGCCACGTCGTCTCCGCCTGGAACCCGGCGGAAATCGAGGACATGGCGCTGCCGCCCTGCCACTGCCTGTTCCAATTCTTCGTCGCCCCCGGCGCGGCGGGTCGGGAGCGGCTGTCGTGCCAGCTCTATCAGCGCTCCGCCGACGTCTTCCTGGGCGTGCCCTTCAACATCGCCAGCTATGCGCTGCTGACGCACATGGTGGCCCAGAGCCTCGGCCTGGAGCCGGGCGAGTTCGTCCACACGCTCGGCGACGCGCACCTTTATCGCAACCACATGGAGCAGGCTCGGCTGCAGCTGACCCGCGCGCCCCTCCCGGCGCCACGGCTGACGCTGGCGCCTCGGCGCGACCTGTTCGCCTTCGACTACGAAGACATCACGCTCCACGGCTATGCGCCGCACCCGCCGATCAAGGCGCCGGTGGCGGTTTGAGCCTGCCCCTACTGACAGTCGGCCCGGTCGCGAGGGCGCGCAACGGGACGATCGGGCGCGCCGGCGCCCTGCCCTGGCGGCTGAAGAGCGACATGGCGATCTTCAAGGCGACGACTCTCGGCAAGCCGGTGATCATGGGCCGCAAGACCTGGGACAGCCTGCCCAAACGCCCTTTGCCCGGCCGCGCCAATTTCGTTCTGTCGCGCGACGGGACCTTCGAGCCCAAGGACGCGGTGGTCTGCGAGCGTTTCGAGGAGGCCGTGGCCATGGCGCGAGAACAGGCGGCCGAGGACGGCGCCGAGGAGGTCTGCGTCATCGGCGGCGCCGCGCTGTTCGCCCTAGCCCTGCCGAAGGCGCGGCGGATCTATGTGAGCGAAGTCGAGGCCGAGGTGGAGGGCGACGCCGCCTTCCCCGCCTTTGACGAAGCAGACTGGCGCGAGGTCCGGCGCGAGCGGCACGCTGCAGGTCCAGACGACGAGCACGCCTTCACCTTCCGGATGCTCGAACGCGGCTGAACTCGCGCGGCTGTGGGATTCAGCGGCCCGGCCAGAGCGACAGCGTCGTGGCGACCAGCTGTTCAAGGCTTTCGCGCGAAACGCCGGAGCCGGCCTGCACGGCCATGCCCTGGAGCACCGCCATCAGATAGCGGACCAGGCTCGATGGATCGACGGTGGCGGACAGGTCGCCATCGTCGCGGGCCTGCTCGAAACGGCGGATCAGCGCCGCTTCGGACGAGGCGCGGCGCTTGACCACCTCCGCCTTGATGGAGGCGGCCTCCTCGCCGCACGCGACCGAACTAATGACGTTTAGACAGCCGCGCGGCCCAGAGGCGCTCGTCTGCATCTTCAAGGCGTTGGTCAGGATGCGTTCCGCCACGCCGCGCGCTGTGGGCGCCTGAAGCGCCTCGCTCATGAAGGCGAGCTTCTCGCGCTCGTACAGGTCGAGCGCCTTTCGAAACAACGCTTCCTTATTGCCGAAGGCGGCGTAAAGGCTTGGACGGGTGATCCCCATGGCCTCGGTCAGGTCGCTGAGCGAGGCGCCCTCATAGCCCTTGCTCCAGAACACGCCGAGCGCTGCGGACAGCGCCGCGTCGACGCAGAACTCGCGTGGGCGGCCCCGGCTGGCGCAGACGTCCAAAACTTCCATACCGCTCAATATAGAACGTCGGCCACGCCGCGTCCATGGGCGGCGCTGAACGCTGGAGTTACCTCATTTCAAATCCCGACCATACTGGACGGTATAAAAACCCTTGACCTGTTCGCCCTCCTGATCGTAATGCCTACTCATCGGTACAGAAGGCGTCGGTAGCGATCCGGCGCCGTGCGGGAATGCAGCGATGACGAACGACGACCGCTTCGGTCTATCCCTCTCTCTGGTGGAGGCGCTGCGGATCGATCCGTCGCCCGAGGCCGCCGCTCTCGCCGAGCTGATTGGTGAAGACGCCAACGAGGATGGCGCTCCGGTCCACGCCGCCCGGTCCTCCTCCAAACAGTCCTGGTGCGCTCTGGTGGCCGGCCTTGGGCTGGCGATCGGATTTGGCGCGCACGGCTATGCCGCAGGCGTCGACCTCCAGGGCGCAAGCCTCAGACCCTTGAGCCTTCAGGGCGATTGGCGCATGTCGCGCACCGCCTCTGTGTTCCAAGAAGCGGTCACCGGTCCGGCCCCGGACAGCGTGACGGTGAGCGTGGCGCGCGACGACGGCGAACGGCTGACCTACCAACTGGTGGAGGTGCGCGGCGGCGTCGAAGTCGCGCGCGGCGCCTACAACGTCTCGTTCACAGGCGCGCCCTCAACGAGTTCGGTGAACGGCGCGAGGCTCCAGGTCGTGGCGACGCGTGACGTGGATGGCGGAGTCCGCATAGAGGCGCCCGCGGTCGACGGGCTGCAGGCCTCCATCCACATGAAGCAGACCGGAGCCGATACCGCCGTGCTCGAACACGACGTCAGTGGAGCTGGCGGCGCGATGGCGGTGGAGCGGATCAGCCTCGTACGAGGCGGGACGGTCGGCCGCTGATCCCCGCGATCATCTTTCGTAAACCGCCAAGGCGAACCCCATGAGACACCCCGACATGAGTCTGGATCAGCTGCTGGCCGATCCGCTGATCAGGCTGGTCATGTCCAGCGACGCGGTGCAGGAGAGCGACATCCGCCGGCTCGCCAGCCGCACGCGACTGAAGACGCGCACACGGCCATCCCACTTCGATGCTTCATCCGAGGCGCACGGCGCCTGCACGACATGATCTGATGGGCTTACACAGTCGGACGCGGTGAGGCGACCATGACCACGGTCCCCCAGTGTTCAGGAGCCGCGCGGGCTCAGTCGCCCACGACCTGCGCCGGTTTCAGGCTGCGGAAGGGCTGCAGCCAGGACTCCGTCTTGTTCCAGCGATGGATCGCTCCGCAGGACGAGCACCGCACCGCGGCGTTGTCGAACGCTTCCGTGGCGAACTGGGCTTCGGACATGGTGTGGCGGGTGGAGATGGTGTCGCCCGTGACGGGGCAGTGGATCATGACGAGAGGCATGCCCGTTTAACGCGCAGCTTCGCCTTTGGTGACAAGGCCCACAGCCTTAATCAGCGCGTTCCCCGCTCAAAGGTTCAACACCAGTCCGTAGGCGTCCAGGGACGCCTCGTGCATGGCCTCAGACAGGGTCGGGTGCGGAAAGACGGTGGCGAACACCTCCGCCTCCGTCGCCTCCAGGGTCATGGCCAGGGTGAAGCCCTGGATCATCTCGGTCACCTCCCCGCCGATCATGTGGGCGCCGAGCAGGGCGCCGGTGTCGGCGTCGAAGACGGTCTTGACGAAGCCGTCGGTCTCCCCCGCCGCGATCGCTTTGCCGTTTGCGCGGAAGGGGAAGCGGCCGACCTTGAGCTTGCGGCCTTGCGCCTTGGCCTGCGCCTCCGTCTGGCCGACCGAGGCGATCTGGGGATTGGTGTAGGTGCAGCCTGGAATGGCGGTCTTCATCGGCGCCGGCTCGCGGCCCGCGATGTGCTCGGCGCAGTGCACGCCCTCGTGGCTGGCCTTGTGCGCCAGCCAGGGTGCAGCCGCCACGTCGCCTATGGCGTAGAGGCCCTTAACGTTGGTGGCGCAGTGCCCGTCGGTGACCACATGTCCGCGGTCGATCTTCAGGCCGAGCGGCTCCAGCCCGATGTCTTCAATGTTGGCGTCGATGCCCACGGCGACGATCGCGCGTTCGGCGGTCAGCGTCTCGGCCTTGCCCTTGGCCTCAAGCGCGAGAGATACGCCGTCGGCCGTCTTGGACAGGCTGGTCACCTTGACGCCGGTGCGGAACTTCAGCCCTCGCTTCTCCAGCGCCTTCTGGGCGGCGGCGGAGACCTCCTCGTCCTCCACCGGCAGGATGCGGTCCACCGCCTCGATCACCGTCACCTCGGAACCGAGCGAGCGGTAGAAACTGGCGAACTCCAGCCCGATGGCGCCCGAGCCGATCACCAGCAGCGTCTTGGGGAAGGCCTTGGGCGTCATGGCGTCGCGATAGGTCCAGATGCGATCGCCGTCGCCGACTAGGCCGATGGCCGGGATCGTCTTGGCCCGCGCGCCTGTGGCCAGGATCACCGCCTTGGCCTGCAGCGTGCGCTCGCCTCCGCGAGTCTGCGCGACCCGGACCTTGGGCGCAGGCTCGCCCTTCTCGAGCCGGGCGGTCCCGGCGATCACCTCGATCTTGTTCTTCTTCATCAGATAGCCGACGCCGCCGTTCAGCTGCGCAGCCACCTTGCGGGAGCGGTCGATCACCTTGGCGAAATCGAAGCCGGTGCGGTCCACCGACAGGCCGTAGTCGGCGGCGTGGGTGGTCATGGTCTCGAACACCTCGCCCGACTTCAGCAGCGCCTTGGTCGGGATGCAGCCCCAGTTCAGGCAGATGCCGCCAAGCTCCGCCCGCTCCACGATGGCGGTCTTCAGCCCGAGCTGGGCGCCACGGATGGCGGCGGTGTAGCCGCCGGGACCGGAGCCTATGACGATGAGGTCGAAGTCGAGGGCCATGTCGGTTTACCCGAAGAGGGTTGAGGGACCGCCTCGTCCTTCGACAAGCTCAGGATGAGGCTACTTAGAGGCTGCAGAGGCGGCCCAAACACTTGCAGTCGCCTCATGCTGAGCTTGTCGAAGCACGAGGCGACGCATTCACGCCAGCATGGTCACGGGCTCTTCCACCAGGCCCTTGAACGCCTGCAGCCAGCGCGAGCCGATGGCGCCGTCCACCACACGGTGGTCGCAGGTCAGCGTCACGCTCATCACCGTGGCGATGGCCAGGGCGTCGCCGCGCACCACCGGCCGCTTCTCGCCCGCGCCCACCGACAAGATGCAGCCCTGGGGCGGGTTGAGGATCGAGCTGAAGCTCTTGATGCCGAACATGCCGAGGTTGGAGAGCGAGAAGGTGCCGCCCTGGAACTCCTCCGGCTTCAGCTTGCGGGTGCGGGCGCGCTCGGCAAGATCCTTCATGGCCACGGAGATATCGGCCAGGGAGCGGAGCTCGGCCTCGCGCACGATGGGGGTGATCAGGCCGCCGTCGATGGCCACCGCCACCGCGACGTCGGCGTGGTGGTACAGGGCGATGCCGTCCGCAGTGTAGGAGGCGTTGGCCTCGGGCACCGCACGAAGGGCCAGGGCGCAGGCCTTGATCAGCAGGTCGTTGACCGAGATGCGCACGCCGCGGCTGTCCAGCGCGCCGTTGATGCGCTTGCGCGCGTCGAGCAGGCGGTCGATCTCCAGGTCCAGGTTGAGCGGGAAATGCGGGATGTCGCGGAAACTCTCGGTCAGCCGCCGTGCGATGGTGCGGCGCATGCCGTCCAACGGCTTCAGCTCGTAGGAGCCGGGCGCAATGCCCAAGCTCTCCAGCGACTTGGCGGGTGGCGCAGCAGCGGCAACCTCAGCCGGCACCGCTTCGCGGCTGAGGACGGGTGCGACGCCCGGCTTGGCGGCGTCGATGTCGCTGGCCAGGATGCGGCCGTGAGGTCCCGAACCCTTCAGACTGGCGAGGTCCACGCCCTTCTGTTGGGCCAGGCGTCGCGCGAGTGGGCTGGCGAAGACCCGTTCCGTCGCGGAGCCCCCTCCGTCCGCTTCGCGGCCACCTCCCCCCGCGGGGGAGGATCGGGGTGGCGCACTTTGATCTTCCTGCTGTTGGAGAAGTGGCGGCGAAGCCGACGAAGCGGGCTTTGGCGGCGTCTTGGCGGACGGGTCGGCCTGGCGTTCGCGCGCTTCCTCCTCGCCCTGTTCGCGGGCGGCGCGGGCGTCGTCGGAGCTGGCGCCGGCGACCACGTCCTTGCTCTGCGCCGCCTTGGGCTGGGTCGGCGACGGTGCGGCGGACGCGCCGCCTTCATCCTTCAGCCGGGCGATCGGCGTGTTCACCTTCACGCCTTCGGCCCCCTCGGCCACGAGAATGGCGTCCACCACGCCCTCGTCGACCGCCTCCACCTCCATGGTCGCCTTGTCGGTCTCGATCTCGGCGATGACGTCGCCGGAGGCCACCGTGTCGCCGACTTTGACGTGCCACTTGGCCAGCACACCCTCCTCCATGGTGGGCGACAGGGCGGGCATGAGGATGTCGGTCATAGGGGTGTTCCGGTCCGCGCGTCCGCGCGGCTCAAGTGGGCGAGGCCGGCGCCGTGAGCCTCCCAGTCGCGCCCGTCAAAGGCCTCGATGCGCAGATCCAGCATCGCATAGTCGTCCAGGCAGCGCGCGTTCACCGACCAGCCGTCCGGATTGGAGCGCGGGCGATAGAAGCTCTTCACCCCGCAGACGCTGCAGAACAGGTGCCGCGCCACGCCGGTATTGAAGCTGTAGCGCGTCAGCGCGTCCGCGCCTCTGATCAGGCGGAAGCGCGCCTCCGGCACGATGGCGTGCAGATAGCCGGTGCGCGCGCACATGGAGCAGTTGCAGTCCTGCACGGTGAGCGGACTCGGCAGCTCCGCCTCGAACCGCACCGCCTCGCAGTGGCAGCCGCCCTGCAGCCAGGTTCTGACCGCGGGCGCGCTCAACGGTAGCAGACGCCCTTCACCGCCTGGACGATCTTGTCGATCGAAGGCAGGCAGAGCGCCTCAAGGTTTGCGGCGTAGGGCATGGGCACGTCTTCGCCGTGGACGCGGGTCGGCGGCGCGTCAAGCCAGTCGAAGGCGTGCTCCACCACGCGCTGGCAGACCTCGGCCCCCACCCCGAAAGCGCCCCAGCCCTCCTCCACGCTGACGATGCGGTTGGTCTTCTTGACGCTCTCCACCACCGTCTCGTGGTCCAGCGGACGCAGGGTGCGCAGGTCCACCACCTCGGCCTCGATGCCCTCGCCCGCCAGCTTTTCGGCCGCCTCCAGGCAGAAGCCGACCATGCGCGAGTGGGCGACCAGAGTGACGTCCCGCCCTTCGCGCCGCACCTTGGCCTTGCCGATGGGCAGGACGAAGTCGTCCAGTTCGGGCACGTCGAACTCGTGGCCGTAGAGCATTTCGTTTTCGAGGAAGACCACCGGGTTGGGGTCGCGGATGGCGGCCTTCAGCAAGCCCTTGGCGTCGGCGGCGTCGTAGGGGGCGATCACCTTCAGCCCCGGCACCGAACCGTACCAGGCCGAGTAGTCCTGGCTGTGCTGGGCCGCCACCCGCGCCGCCGCCCCGTTCGGCCCGCGGAACACGATGGGGCAGCTGATCTGGCCGCCGGACATGTAGCGCGTCTTGGCGGCGGAATTCACGATGGCGTCTATCGCCTGCATGGCGAAGTTGAAGGTCATGAACTCGACGATCGGCTTCAACCCGGCGAAGGCCGCACCGACGCCAAGGCCCGCGAAGCCGTATTCGGTGATGGGCGTGTCGACCACGCGACGGTCGCCGAACTCCTGCAGCAGGTCGCGGCTGACCTTGTAGGCGCCCTGGTACTGCGCCACCTCCTCGCCGATCAGGAATACCGCCTCGTCGCGACGCATCTCCTCGGCCATGGCGTCACGCAGCGCATCGCGCACGGTGGTAGCGACCATCCTGGTCCCCTGCGGCACGTCGGGGTCGGCGAGCGGGCTGGGCGCCGGGACGGCGACCGGGCCTTCGCCCTCCGGCTTGGGCTTGGCCGTCTCGGGCGGCTGCTTCTCCGGCTCGCCTGCGCTTTGCTCGGCCGCGCCGGGCTTGGCGACGGCGACCGGCGCCGCGGCGGGAGAGCCCCCTCCGTCCGCTTCGCGGCCATCTCCCCCCGGGGGGGAGGATCGAGGGGCCTGCTTACCTTGATCTTCCCCCATTGGGGGAAGTGGCGGCGAAGCCGACGAAGGGGGCGGTTCCGCCGCCTCGCCCTCGCCCTTCAGCCGCGCGATCGGCGCGTTGACCTTCACGCCTTCGGTACCGGCCTCCACGAGCAGGGCCTCGACCACGCCCTCGTCGACGGCCTCCACCTCCATGGTGGCTTTGTCGGTCTCGATCTCGGCGATGACGTCGCCGGACGAGACCGTGTCGCCCACCTTGATGTTCCACTTGGACAGCGTGCCCTCCTCCATGGTGGGGGAGAGGGCCGGCATGAGTACGTCAGTCACAATCGATCCTCACGCGTCCACATAGACGTCGGTGTAGAGGTCCTTCAGGTCGGGCTCCGGCGCGGTGCGGGCGAACTCGGCGGCGTCGGCGATGATCGTCTTGACCTCCGCGTCGATGGCCTTGATCGCCGCCTCGTCGGCGAAGCCTCTGGCTTCCAGCTTGTCGCGGAGGTGGTCGATGGGATCGCGCGTCTTGCGCACCGCGTCCACCTCCTCGCGCGTCCGGTACTTGGCCGGATCGCTCATGGAGTGGCCGCGGTAGCGGTAGGTCTTCATCTCCAGGATGTAGGGGCCCTTGCCGGAGCGGGCCCAGTCGGCCGCGCGCGAGGCGGCGTCGCGCACCGCCTCGATGTCCATGCCGTCGACCTCTTCGCCGGGGATGTTGAACGAGGCGCCGCGGCGGAACAGGTGGGTCTCCGCCGACGCCCGCTCAACGCTGGTGCCCATGGCGTACTCGTTGTTTTCGATGACGTAGACGACCGGCAGCTTCCACAGCTCGGCCATGTTGAAGGCCTCGTAGACCTGGCCCTGGTTCACCGCCCCGTCGCCGAGGAAGGTGAAGCAGACCTTGTCGTCGCCCCGGTAGCGGTTGGCGAAGGCCAGGCCCGTGCCGATCGGCACCCAGGCGCCCACGATGCCGTGGCCGCCGAAGAAGTCGTGCTCGGCGGAAAACATGTGCATGGAGCCGCCCTTGCCCCGCGCCGCGCCCGCCGCGCGCCCGGTCAGCTCAGACAGAACGGCCTTCGGGTCGATCCCGGCGGTCAGGGCGTGGCCGTGTGCGCGATAGCCGGTGATGATCTCGTCGCCCGGCCGCTTGATCGACTCCACCCCGACCGCGATGGCCTCCTGGCCGATGTAGAGGTGGCAGAAGCCGCCGATCAGCCCCATGCCGTAGAGCTGGCCCGCCCGCTCCTCGAAGCGGCGGATCAGCAGCATCTCGCGGTACCAGCCGAGCATCTCGTCCTTGGAGGACTTGGCGTCGCCGCCCTGCGCCGCCGCATCTGCGGTCTTGGCGCTGGCGCTGGTGCTGGCGCCGCTCGTCGACGGAGCCGGGGAGCGGGGTGGCTTGGCGGCCGGCGGCTTGGATGTGCGCGCCATGCTGTGAGGGACCTCCACGTGCCCGCCCATCTTTAGAGCGCGGGCCGGACGCGGAAAAGGGTCAATCTGAACGGCGGGCGGTGCGGATGACGTAGTCGCGCGGGTCCGCGAAGCCCAGGATTTCATGAGCGCGCTCGTCCAGCAGGTCGCGGGACATGGAGCGATCGCTCAACAGGCGCACGCGGGTCTCGAGCTCGACCTCGCGCGCCTGGAGCGACTTGAGCACCCGGGTACGCTCGGCAAGTTCGGCGTTACGCCGGGGCCGGGTCAGCAGGCCACGATCGCCCGTCAGCGCCTGGAAGCCGAAGTAGAAGATCAGCAGGGCGAACAGGGCGGTCGGGATGTAGGGGCGCAGACGATGCGGCACGCGCGGCTCCGGACCGGGACCCATCCCTGATGGGCGAGCAGGGTTAATGCACGGTTACCCCCCTCCCCCTTGTGAGAGAGGGGATTAGGTCACAACCCGCGGAACACGCCCTTGCCGGCGAACACCGCCTGGTCGCCGAGCGCCTCCTCGATGCGCAGCAGCTGGTTGTATTTGGCCAGCCGGTCTGAGCGCGCCAGCGAACCCGTCTTGATCTGCCCGCAGTTGGTGGCGACCGCCAGGTCGGCGATGGTGCTGTCCTCGGTCTCGCCGGAGCGGTGGGACATGACCGCGGTGTAGGCGGCGCGGTGGGCCATGTCGACGGCGTCAAGCGTCTCCGACAGCGTGCCGATCTGGTTGACCTTGACCAGGATGGAATTGGCCAGGCCCTGCTCGATGCCCATGGCCAGCCGCTCCGGATTGGTGACGAACAGATCGTCGCCCACGATCTGGATGCGATCGCCGAGCGTCTCGGTCATCTGCGCCCAACCCTCAAGGTCGTCCTCCGCGCAGCCGTCCTCGATGGAGACGATGGGAAAGGCGTCCACCAGCTTGGCCCAGTAGTCGACCATGCCGCCGGCGTCGAGCGTCTTGCCCTCGCCCGCCAGCACATAGCGGCCGTCGCGGTAGAACTCGGTGGAGGCCGGATCGAGGGCCAGCCAGAAGTCTTCTCCAGCCTGGTAGCCCGCGCTCTCGCCCGCCTTGACGATATAGGCCAACGCCTCCTCGGCCGAGGCGAGGTTGGGGGCGAACCCACCCTCATCGCCGACGTTGGTGTTCAGCCCCGCCGTCTTCAGCGCGCCCTTCAGCGCATGGAAGATCTCCGCGCCCATGCGCAGCGCGTCGGCGAAGGTCTCCGCCCCTGCCGGCACGATCATGAACTCCTGGATGTCGATGGGATTGTCGGCGTGCACGCCGCCGTTGATGATGTTCATCATCGGCGTCGGCAGCACGCGCGCCGACACGCCGCCGACGTAGCGGTAGAGCGGTAGGCTGCAGCTCTGGGCCGAGGCCTTGGCGGCGGCGAGGCTGACGCCCAGGATGGCGTTGGCGCCGAGCCGGCTCTTGTTGGGCGTGCCGTCAAGTTCGATCATCGCCGCGTCGAGCCGGCGCTGGTCCTCCGCGTCGAAGCCGGACAGGGCGTCGAAAATCTCGCCGTTGACCGCGTCGACCGCTTTCTGCACGCCCTTGCCGCCGTAGCGACGCTCGTCGCCATCGCGCTTCTCCACCGCCTCGTGCGCGCCGGTGGAGGCTCCGGACGGAACCGCGGCGCGGCCGAAGCCGCCGTCCTCCAGCGCCACGTCGACCTCCACCGTTGGATTGCCCCGGCTGTCCAGGATTTCACGGGCGGTGATGTCGACGATTTCAGCCATGGTCTGTGCAGTCCGGTGCAGCGGTCGAGGAAGCCGACGCCAGAAACGCGAACGGCCCGCGAGCCTTAGCCCACGCGCCGAAATGGCTCAACGATTCCCCTCCCGCAGGTCTTGCAGGAGGGAGAGGGTCAGCTCAGCAACGCACGCGGGACTTGGCTATGGCGTGACCGGCGACGGCGCCGACGCCCGCGCCGACCAGGCCGCCGACCAGGCCGTGACCGATCACGCCGCCCAGGACACCACCGCTGACCGCGCCGAGCGCCGTGCCCTCGTTACCTGCATGGCGCCGTTCGGCGTAGCAGTTGTGACGATGATAGTAGTGGTAGTGATGGTAGGTGTCGTAATAGCCTTGTGCGGAAGCCGGCGCGACGGAGACCGCCAACGTAGCCAGGGCGCCTACCGCGCTTACGGCCGCCGTCATGAAGTTGCGCATCATCGTCTCCGGTTCAGTGCGCTAGAGAATGACCAGCCTAGCTCCAAGTTCCAGGACCGGCCTCCGAGGCGCTAAGCGAGAGTGTCAGAGCGCCGATGAACCGCGCCTGACGCGATCCCCGTAGGACTCCACGGGCCTACTAGGGATGGTACCACCTCCCGGTCTCGAACCGGGGACCTCCAGAGCCACAATCTGGCGCTCTAACCAACTGAGCTAAGGCGGCGTATCCATACGGGAGCGCTCTTCTAGTCGCGCGCGGAGGGGCGATCAAGCGCGCGAGTCCGCCCGCACACAAAAACGCCCCGGACGAGCCGGGGCGTCAAAGGTGGATGAGACGCTAGCCTCCGGCCAACTGCCATCGCAACGGGATCACGACCCTGCCTTCAGTCGGCTGCCCACCCCGGGTCGCCGGCCTCATTCGCGTACGAGCCACCGCCTTGATCGTCGCTTGACCGAAGCCATAGCCGTCCGGCGTCTCTGACACGACCGTACAGTTCACAGGCTTGCCAGACGTGCTGACGGTGCAGGACACCGTCGCCGCTCCCGCCTTCTCCTCCCGCTGAGCGCGATCGGGATACAGGTCAGCCAAGTCGTCGCCGTTCGGTGGTCGGATCCAGTCCGGATTGGTGATCTGGACGGGCGCGGGCGGCGCCGCGGGAGCAGCCGGCGGCTGAGGCGGAGAGGGCGGTACAGGAGCCGGCGGCGTCGGCGACTCCTGAACCGGGTGAGGCGTAGGAGGGAGCGGAAGCAACGGGGCCGGAACGTTGAGCGGCGGCGGCGGCGTCAGGTGCGGCGCGATCGGCGGCGGGGTGTGCGGCGCCGTGGTGGGC
>CAXTUT010000026.1:0-16257 GCA_964247465.1 uncultured Caulobacteraceae bacterium
TCAAGGTCCGCGAGTTCCACACCCTGGGCACCGTGCTGGGCGGCGGCTACGACCACTCGCCGATCATCGAGGAGGATGGCTCCCCGGCGCGGGCGACCGACAGCGCCACCTATTCGCCCTCGAGTCGGCCCGGATGCCTTGCGCCCCACCTGTGGCGCGCCGACGGAAGTTCGCTCTACGACGCGTTCGGCCCCGGCTTCGCCCTGGTCTGCAGGCCGGATGCGGATCGGCTCGAGATCGCGCGCGCTTCGGCTGAGGCCTCCGCGCACGCGCTCCTCACGGTCGTGTGGCTCGGTCGGTCGGAGGGCGACGATCTCTATCCCCTGCCGCTGACGCTGGTCCGCCCGGATCAGTACGTGGCCTGGCGCGGCGCAAGATGGCGGCCAGGTCTGCTCCGAAAGGTGAGCGGATGGCCCGATCAGCCGGTCGACGCAGCAAGCGCCCGAGCGATTACAAATCACGCCGACCTGCGGGTCGAGGGCGTCCTCTGACGAGGTCGCAGGCGGCCTGACCACTCATGTCAGGCGGTGCGCGTCATCCTCGTCTCAAGGCGCCATCAAGCAGATCACTGGGAAAGATCAGACCTATGCCGAAGCTCGCGGTGACCACTCGGGAGGGCCAGGACGTCTTGGTCGAGGCCGAGGACGGCTTGTCCGTCATGGAGGCGATCCGCAACCACGGCGTCGATGAACTGCTCGCCCTGTGTTCCGGCTGCTGTTCGTGTGCGACCTGCCACGTCTACGTTGACGCGGGCTTGCTGGACCAGCTGCCGGCCATGAGCGACGACGAGAACGATCTGCTCGACAGCTCCAGCCATCGCACGGCCGCCTCGCGGCTGTCCTGCCAGCTTCCGCTCACACCGGCGCTCGACGGCCTTCGGGTCACGATCGCACCGGAGGATTGAGCGGCATGGCGCGACGGCGAGTGAGAGGCGAAAGAAGCTGAGATGACGTCCGGCGGGTTCGATGTCGTCATCGTGGGCGGCGGGCATGGCGGCGCCCAGGCCGCCATAGCGCTTCGCCAGCGCAAGTTCACCGGCACGATCGCAATCATCGGTGAGGAGCCGGACCTGCCCTACGAGCGGCCGCCGCTCTCCAAGGACTATCTCTCCGGCGACAAGGCGTTCGACCGCATCCTCATCCGCCCGGCCGCCTTCTGGAGCGAGCGCGACGTCACCCTGCGGCTCGGCCGGCGCGTCGTGGCGGTGGATCCGGTGGGGCGCAGCGTCGCTACGGACGACGGCGCGTCGGTCGGGTACGGCGTGCTGATCTGGGCGGCGGGCGGCCATCCGCGACGGCTCGCCTGCTCGGGGCACGATCTGGTCGGCGTGCACGGCGTGCGGACCCGCGCCGACGTCGACCGGCTGACGGGCGAGCTCGCCGCCACCCGGCGAGTGGTGGTGATCGGCGGCGGCTACATCGGGCTGGAGGCGGCGGCGGTCCTGGCCAAGCTTGGCAAGCAGGTGACGGTCCTGGAGGCCATGGACCGCGTCCTGGCCCGGGTCGCGGGCCAATCGCTGTCGCGCTTCTACGAGGCGGAGCATCGGACCCACGGCGTGGACGTCCGGCTCGGCTCGGCGGTCGCCTGCATCGAGGAGGCCGATGGCCGGGCCGCCGGCGTGCGGCTGGCGGACGGCGAGGTCCTGGACGCCGACATGGTGATCGTGGGCGTCGGCATCGTTCCCGCCGTCGCGCCGCTCCTGGAGGCCGGGGCGGCGGGAAGCGACGGCGTGGACGTCGACGAGACCTGCCGCACGAGCCTGCCCGGCGTCTATGCGGTCGGCGATTGCGCCAAACACGCCAACGCCTTCGCCGGGGGCGCGAGGCTGCGCGTGGAATCGGTGCAGAACGCCACCGATCAGGCGACGCTCGTCGCCAAGGCCATCACCGGCGAGCCGGAACGCTACCACACGCCGCCCTGGTTCTGGTCCAACCAGTACGACCTGCGACTGCAGACGATAGGCCTGTCGACCGGTCACGACGTGTCGGTCGTGCGCGGAGACATGGAGAGCCGAAGCTTCTCGGTCGTCTACCTGAAGGAGGGGCGGGTGATCGCGCTGGACTGCGTGAACGCGGTCAAGGACTACGTCCAGGGCAAGCGGCTCGTGCTCGCGGGACTGGAGGCGGACCTCAAAGCGCTTTCCGATCCCGCGGTCGCCTTGAAGGACCTTTAGGCCGGCGCCGTCCACCCCCTAGGCCGGCGCCTCGCGCGCATCGGCGGGGCGTCAGCCGGACGCGACCTCCAGCTCGCCGGACACCTCGTCCGGGCGGTTCAGAGCGGCCCGCCGGAACAGGTCCGCCAGGTGCTCCGCGGCCGGCGTCAGCGGAAGCGACGACTTGGTGACGATGCAGATCGAGGGACCGGGCAGGTCCTCGCGCAGAGGGATGCGCGCCAGCTGGCCGACCGTGCGGGCGAACCCCAGCCACTGCTGGGGGACCATCGCCAGCAGGTCCGACGAGGTGGCGACCGTGATCATGGACATGGACGTCCGCGCCCGGACCTTGATGTCGGGCGCAGGCAGGCCATAGCTGTCGAAGATCGGCTGCATCGTCGCCGCATTGGACGCCGCCGAGGAGATGATCCACTTCGCCTCTGAAAGATCGCGCAGCGAACGGGCGTCTGCGAACGGACCGCCTTTGCGCCCGATCACCACGCTCTTGTTGTCGAATAGCTTTTCCGACGAGAGCTCCGCGGAGAGGTCCTGCTTCCACACGGCGCCGACGTAGAAGTCGATCGATCCGTCGCGCAGGTTCGCCTCGATCTCCGGAAACACCGCCTCGGTGAACTGGAGCTGCACGCCCGGATAGCGCCGCAAGAAGGGCTTGAGCGTCGAAGGCAGCATCGACACGTGCGCGGCGGTGGAGAGCGCGACCGACACCACGCCGCGTGCGACGCCGGTGAGTTGCCTCACCTCGTCGCAGGCCCTCTGCAGCTCGTGCTGGATCGAGACGCCCCGCCTGCAGAACGCCTCGCCCGCCGGCGTCAGCACCATCCCCGTGGTCGTGCGCTCGAACAGCGTGGCGCCGAGCTCGTGCTCCAGCTCCCGTATGCTGCGGCTGACGCCCGGCTGCGCGACGCCGAGATGCCGCGCGGCGCGGCGCAGACCGCCCTGCTGAGCCACAGCGATTAGGTCGCGCAAGTGCGTGAACTTCATAGTGTTGCCATCAGCGGAACACCCTACCGAAACTGCCATCGTTTCACATCGCTATGAATCGGCTAGCGTCGCGTCAATCGGCCGACCAGAGCCGTGGCGACGCGCCGCAGAGGCCGCGCGCCTCATCGACATGGGGACCTGGGAAGCCATTCGCCGCGCAGAGACCTCTCCCAAGGCCCCGGCTTCCGAATAGTGGCTCCGACCGGCAAGAGGATTACAAGTGGACAAGCATATCCAGGCCATAAGAACCATCGCCGGGGCCTATGAGGATCATCCTGCGGACGATTTCTCCCGGGTCGAGAACGGCGCCGTCGCCGGCCGCTACCTCTCGATGTTCTGGCAGCCGATCGCCTTGTCGAGGGATATCAAGGCCGGTACGGCGAAACGGGTGAAGATGCTCGGTAACTACTACACGCTTTACCGGGCCGACGAGGGCGAGGTTAAGCTGGTGCAGGACCGCTGTCCCCATCGCGGCACCAGCCTGGCCTACGGCTGGGTCGAGGGCAGCTCGATCCGCTGCCGCTACCACGGCTGGAAGTTCGCCGGCGACGGGCAGGGCGAGGAGTTTCCCGCCGAGACCGCCACCTACGCCCGCAGCCTCTGTCTGAAGACCTACCCGGCGCGGGACTACTACGGCGTCGTCTTCGCCTATCTGGGCGAAGGCGAGGCGCCGGTCTTCCCCCGCTTTCCCGAGATCGAGGACGAGAGCGCGGGCGAACTGCTGTCGGTGGCGACGGTCCTGCCGTACAACTACTTCCAGCGGGTCGAGAACGACATAGACGAGGTGCACATCCACTTCACCCACGGGGAGTTCGCGGGAAGCTTCGGGCTGAGGGACATTCCCGTGATCACCGCCAAGGAGACCGAATACGGGCTGGTGAACATCGCCACGCGTCCCGACGGCGCCCAGCTCTACACCCACGCCTTCATGCCGAACCTGATGCTGCGTGAAGTGGTGACTCAGCAGGATCGGAGCCAGCTGACGATCCATGCCGCCTGGCGCGTGCCGATCGACGACGTCACCACGCTGAGCGTGTTCATCGACCGCGTCGGAAACCCGGACAGGTCGATGCACGAGAAGCTGAGAGGGATGGTCGACCCCAACGAGCTGGCGGCGCGGATCATGGCCTGCGAGATGACGCTCGACGAGGTCGATCCGGATCATCCCCTTCTGCCGGTCGTTCAGGACACCGTGTGCATGGCGGGCCAGGGCGTGGTCGCCAACCGGAATGAGGAGAACCTCGGCCGGTCCGACCGGGCCATCGGCCTGCTACGCAAGCTCTGGATGCGCGAGCTGCGCGCGCTCCAAGCTGGGCTGCCGTTGAAGGACTGGCGGCGGAGCGACGCAGGCAAACTGCAGATGGCCGTAATGGCGCCGGCTGCCTGACGTGCGGCTTAAGGGAAACCATGGTTGCGTGGTCCGCGCCGCCAAGCAGATGTCTGCGAACGGAAGCTGGCCCGTTCGATAAGCGGATAGCCCGTCACTGACCGGGGGCATAACGGCGGCTTGTATGCCCGGCGATGTCTTCGGGATAGAAGTAGACGGGGCGGAGGGCTCCATGTGCGTAGCGTTCCGCCTGATCGTCAAAGTGGGGCGAGCGGGGATCGCCGCTCTCGCCGCCCGCGGTGACGGCCAGCGCACGTATCTTGGGCCCGAACTCCACGACCGCCACAAAGCTGTTGCCGCTTGAGCCGTACCAGCGCCGGGTTCCCGGATAGGGCTTGGCGCCAAAGGAGGCGAGCGATCCCCAACGCGAAGACGTGAAGGGAACGGGCAGGCTGGGCGCGCCGTCCGAGACGTGGGTTGCGATGGCGTCGTCTCGACGCTGGAACCGGTTGATGTCGCCCCAAGCGACACGCCGGTCCGCCCGGTGGCCCTCAAGGGCGCGAGCGCGTTCCGATGCGAATGCAAAGCGGCCGCGTGACGAGGCCGAAAGGAGCAGCTGATGAGAGCGGTGCGGATTTATGAGTATGGCGGCCCGAAGGTCCTGAGGTTCGAACATGACGTGCCCGAGCCCAAGCTCGGATCGGACAGTGTGCTGATCGAAACGATCGCTACGAGCGTGAACCCGATCGATTGGAAAATCCGCTCCGGCGCCCGCCAGAAAGACTTCCCTTTGGACCTGCCGGCGATCCTCGGCAAGGACGTGAGCGGCGTGGTGCGGGCGGTCGGAGCGGACGTCCGCGACTTCAGGATCGGCGACCGCGTGATCGCCATGGCCGACGCGACCTACGCCCAATACGTGGCCGTGCCGGGCGCGCTGGCGACCCACCTGCCCGATGGGCTCGACCCGGTCGACGCCGCAGCCCTCCCGCTCGTGTCGCTGACGGGGGAGCAGCTTGTCCGCCTGTGCACACGGGCGCAGCCGGGCCAAACGATCCTCGTCACGGGCGCGCTCGGCAGCGTGGGCCGCGCGGCCGTGCATGCCGCAAAGACGCTCGGCGCCAAGGTCATCGCGGGTGTGCGGGCGAGACAGATGGCCGAGGCGCAGGATCTGGATGTCTATCTGAGCCTGGCCTTGGACGATGACGACGCGATCGCGAGGCTCGAACCGGTGGACGGTGTGGCCGACACGGTGGGCGGCGAGACGGCGGCGAAACTCCTCGGCAAGGTGAGGGCTGGAGGCCGTTTCGGATACGCATCGGCGATCCCGGACGGCGCTGCGGCGCGGCACCCCGGGATCGAGGTAAGCCGGGTGTTCGCTCGGCCGGACCCGTCCAGGATGCGCGAGTTCGCCGACGATGTTCGCGACAACAGGTTTGTGCTGCCGGTCAGCCGACGCCTGCCTCTGGGCGAGGTCCGCACCGCTCATGAGTTGTCGGAGAAGGGCGGAGGTGGAAAGATCGTGCTGACCGTCTAGGCGTTCAGAGCGCCTTTGCTCGACCCCGCCCAGCCACGCCCCGGAGGCGGCCGCCCGCCAGGTGCGCCGATCACGGCCAGTCTCTACTCCTTCTCGCCTCCGAACGGCCGTGAGCGGCGACACGTCAGCTCTTAGGACGACGGGTATTCGTTTGATCCGGGCGGAGGTCGGCTCGCTGCGATTTGGGCCTGCAGCGTCCATATGGCGCGCGGCCGCTCGCAGCCGGTGTCATGCGGGAGGCGCTTCGAGTATGGACGACCCGCTGTATGTCAGGGTGAGGCGGCATCGCTATGGAGTGTGACGCGAACGGGACAGGCGCCCGTCACACGCCTGGGCCCTTGGCCGGACTCCGTGTCCTTGAGCTGGCGCGCATCCTCGCAGGTCCTTGGTGCGGTCAACTGCTCGCTGACCTGGGGGCGGAGGTGATCAAGGTCGAGCGTCCGGGTGAGGGGGACGATACCCGTCAGTGGGGACCACCGTTCGTCTATTCACGCAGCGGCGAGAGCCTGGACGCCGCCTACTTTCATAGTTGCAATCGCGGAAAGCGCGCCGTCGCCGTGGACCTCGCGTCAGGCGAAGGCCAGCAAGCCATACGCCATCTTGCGAGTACGGCAGACGTATTGATAGAGAACTTCAAGGTCGGCGCGCTGGCGCGTTACGGTCTGGATGCGGCGTCGCTACGGGCGCTCTATCCGCGTCTGATCTATTGTTCAATCACGGGCTTCGGCCAGACCGGGCCCTACGCAGGCCGCGCAGGCTACGACTTCATGATCCAAGCCATGGGTGGGCTCATGTCGATAACCGGCGATCCCGAAGGAGCGCCGCAAAAGGTCGGCGTCGCGGTCGCCGACATGTTCACGGGGATGTACGCCAGCGCCGCGATCCTGGCCGCCCTGCACCGCCGCGAGGAAACCGGCGAAGGGGCGCATGTGGACATGGCGCTGCTCGACACCCAGGTGGCGGTGCTGGGGAACCAGGCCCTGAACTGGATGTCGAGCGGCGTCACGCCGGAGCGCGCCGGAAATGGGCATGCAAACCTTGCGCCCTACCAGGGCTTCGGCACGCGCGATGGGGACGTGATCATCGCCGTAGGCAACGACCGACAGTTCGTTCGGTTATGCGAGTTGCTCAAGCGGGAAGACCTGGCCGCCGATGCGCGCTTCGCCACCAACCCCGCGCGGGTGACCCACAAAGCGCAACTCATCCCAGCGATCGCATCGGCGGTTAGGGAGTGGTCCAGCTCGGACCTGCTCGACGCGCTTGAAGCGAACGGCGTTCCTGCAGGCCCGATCAACCGCATAGACGCCGTCTTCGCCGACCCTCAGGTGCTTGCGCGAGGGATGCAGATCGAGGCCCTCACCCCCGAAGGCGAACCTTTGCCCGGATTAGCGTCGCCGATCGTCATCGACGGCGTGAGAGCGGTCAGCACGCTGGCGGCGCCTGGGCGAGGCGAGCCCGGCCTATACATGGACTGGCTTCGCTAGGTCTCTACCAGCAGCCACGCTTTCGCTGCGTCCAAGACTTGGCCCGAATCGCTTCTTTTCACCGAGGCATTAAGCGCACCATCAAAGCCTGAGGCCAAACGCCTAGGTCGGCCTCAAGCGAAAACTCGCGTATGAGGCCGTCACCTCGGCGTCGTAGCTTGTATAGCGCCTATGTGCCGCTGAACGATCTTATGGGTCTCGGCCCCGAATGCTCTGTAATCGGGACTGCCGCCACTCATGCTTTCTTTCAGGAAGGCTGCGCCATCTTTGGGATGCAAGTCGGCCATGTCGGACATGTATTGCTGATCGAAGGCCGAACCCGAGAGATCATTGAGTTTAGCCATCTGCCCACTGAACTCGGCATTCATCTTCGGGTCGATTGCGATGCTCGCCCCGGACGAGAGCGCCTTCAGCTTTTCGCCGACCAAGGTGTGGTCATGGACTTCCATCGTGGCGAAGTCTCTCACGTCCTGCGCTAAGGCTTTCTTTTCCGCCAACTTACCGGCTTCTACCTCGAACATGCCGCCTTGACTGACTTTAGCGACGAAGACGCGGTCCGCAGCCGTTCCGGGCGCGGCCATAGCTGGAGCCCCCGCGACTAAACTAACAGCGACAGCGAAGAGGGTAGGGCCGACCGGCTTCAAAGGAACCTCCAAAGAGTCCACGATCAGGAATGCCAAGTCCTCACCCAAGTTCCACCGCCTGGAGCGCCAAGCTCTGCGAGCTTTGGAAGGGCCTGGAGCCCGCCATTCGAGCAGGGATCGTCGAAACCGGGCTCGATCAGACCCGCGCAGCGGCTCGCTGAACCTTGACGCACGACTCCGGCTCGGCTCGTCTGGCGGCGAAGCGCGAGGGGTGCGATGAGATCAGGATGGTGCGCGACCCGGACCGCTATCCGTCCGCCATCGACGACCACGCCGACGTCGCTAGGGCTGCGATGAAGGCTGTCGATGCGGTGGGCGGCGGCGCAGACCCAAGAGCCAAGCCCCGGGGCGCACGCCGATGAAGCGCCTTCTGATCGCCGTCCGCGCCGATCCCGAAGCCTGGGCCGAGCGGTTCCGCGCCGAGCTTCCAGACCATGAGGTGCTGACCGCGCCGGCGAAGGACGGTGATCCGACAGCCTATGTCGTGGTCGGCAAGCCGCCCGCGGGCCTGCTCGCCAGCCTGAGCGGGCTGGAGCTGGTGCTCAGTCTGAACGCGGGCGTGGAGCACCTGCTCGCTTCCGGCGAGACGCCCGACGGCGTGCCGATCGTGCGCATGGTGGATCCGGGGCTGGTGCAGGGCATGACCGAGTGGGTCGTGGCTCAGGTCATGGCTTGGCACCGCAACCTGATCGCCTATCGCGACAAACAGGGCGAGGGCGTCTGGGCGCCTGCGCCCGAGCGGCTGGCGCGCGAGCGTCTGGTCACGGTGCTCGGCGCGGGCGAGCTGGGCGGCCCGGTCGCCCTGGCGCTCCACGCCCTGGGCTTCCGCGTGCGCATCTGGGGCCGCACGCCCCGCGACGTGCGCGGGATCGAGCACCACGCCGGGCGCCACGCCCTGGCCGCGGCCCTGCAGGGGGCCGACGTCCTGGTGGGCCTGCTTCCCGCGACCGCGGAGACCAAGGATCTCATCGACGCGCAGGCGCTGGGACGGCTGGCGTCCGGCGCCCTGGTGGTCAATGCGGGGCGCGGCGCGACCCTGGTGGATGCGGCGCTGCTGGATGGCTTGGACGAGGGGCGGCTGTCTTGCGCGGTGCTGGACGTTTTCCGGGAGGAGCCCCTGCCGGCGGGCCATCCGTTCTGGCGCCATCCCGGGGTCCTGGTCTCGCCCCACGTCGCCGCGCCGACCCACGCCCGCTCCGCCGTCGCCGTGATGGCCGAAACGGTTCGTCGCCACGAACGGGGTGAACCGCTCCTGAACGGGGTCGACCCGCTGCGCGGCTACTAGGGTCGATGCCGCCGCCTGCGACGCCGAGCCGAAGGCGCGCCCTGGCGGGCGCTACAGCCCTGGCCGCCATGAGCGCCGGCGCGCTCGCCGGCTGCGTCGCCAGGGCGCGCCAAGGCCGGGCCGACACCCTGGTGGTGGGACTGACCTATGACCTGGATACGCTGAACGTTTACGCCACCGGCTTTCTGGGCGACGTGGAGGCGGCGGTGGTGGAGGGGCTGCTCGCGCCGGACGCGCACGCGCACTACGTCCCCGTGCTCGCCACCGCAGTCCCCACCCTGAGCAACGGCGGTATCGCGCTTGGCGACGGCGGCCGCACTATGACGGTGACCTACAGGCTGAGGCCAGACGTGCGCTGGCATGACGGCGCGCCATTCACCTCCGCCGACGTCGCCTTCACCTGGCGCGCCGTCCGCGATCCGGCCTTCATCGCCGAGTCCAAGGACGGCAGCGAGGCGATCACAACGGTGGAGACGCCCGATCCGCTCACCGTGGTGTGCCGCTACAGCCGCGTCGACCCCGGCTTCGCGTCGACGCTGTTCACCTTCGGGATCCTGCCGCGCCACCGGCTTGAGGGCGCAGACCTGAACGTCGCCTCGTACAACGAGCGGCCGATCGGGACCGGTCCGTTCCGCGTCGTGGCGTTTCGGCGGGGCGAGTACGTCCTGACCGAACGCAATCCCGACTACTGGCGGCGCGACGCGCAGGGACGCCGGCTGCCCTACCTGGATCAGCTGATCTTCAAGATCCTCCCCAACGCCAACACGCTGCTGACCCAGCTCCGGTCAGGCGAACTGGACCTGGTGGTGCAGACGCCCTACGATCAGGCCAAGCAGATGCGCGGCCTGCGCGACGTGGTGCTGCAGCCCTCGCCGCTGCTGTCCTGGCAGCACCTGGACTTCAGCTTCCGCAACCCGACCCTGCGCGACCCGGCCGTGCGTCGTGCGATCGCCTGCGGGCTGGATCGCCGGGCCTTGGTGCAAGTGCAGGGCGGCTTCCCGAAGCCGATCACCTCTGTCGTCGTGCCTATCCTGGACATCTACGACCCCCGCTCCGCCGCTCCGGCCTACGACCCGGGCAAGGCCGCCGCCATGCTGGACAACGCCGGCTACCGGACCGGCGCGGACGGCGTGCGAGTCAGGAGGGGCGAGCGCCTCGCCTATCGCTTCGTCATTCAAGCCGGCAAGAGCGACGACGAACTCGCCCAGCAGGTCATCATAGCGCAGCTGAAGGCGATCGGCGTGCAGGCCTATGCCGACAACAAGATGGGCGTGGCCTATCGTCAGGCGCGCTACAAGGGCGACTTCGACTTGAACTACAGCACGTGGGTGACGGGTGCGGATCCGATCTACAGCCGCTTCTTCTCCACGCACGGCGCCAACAACGGCCAGGGCTACGCCAATCCCGTCCTGGACGAGGTTCTGGCGCGCATGGAAGGCGCGCTCGACCCCGCCGAGCGGCGGCGTTGGGCGGTGGAGATGCAGCGCATCCTGGCGCAAGACCTGCCGACGGTGCCGCTCACCAGCAACCCGGCGGTCGTGGCGAGGCGGCGCGAGCTCGTCGGCTTCACGCCCAATCCCACCAACATGACGCCCTTCGTCGGATGCGCCTTCTGGAGCCTAAGGCCGCGATGACCCGGCTCGCGGGCCGGCTGGTCGCCGCCTTGCCGCTCCTGATCGGCATTTCGCTCTTGCTGTTCACCGTGGTTCACCTGGCGCCGGGCGGCCCTCTCGACGTCTACGCCGACAATCCGTCGGTCACGCCCTCGGCGCTGCGCCGGATCGAGCTGGCCTACGGCTTGGACCGTCCCCTCCCGATCCAGTACGGCCTGTGGCTCAAGTCGATGCTGACCGGCGACTGGGGCTACTCGATCCGCACCGGTCGTCCGGTGCTGGTGGAGATCACCGAGCGGCTCGGCCCCACGCTGGAGCTCGGCGGGGTGGCCATGACGCTGGCCCTGGCGATCTCGCTGCCGCTCGGCGTCCTGGGCGCGGCGCGCGAAGGATCATGGCTGGACCGCGGCCTGGGGGTGTTCAGCCTCGCCGGCCTGTCCATCCCGGTGTTCTGGCTGGCGCTGCTGCTGCAGCTGGTGTTCAGCGTGCTGCTGGGTTGGCTGCCGTCGGCGGGGCTGGAGACCATAGGCGCGAGCTCGGCCGCAGACCGGCTCGCCCACCTGGTCATGCCGGCTTGCGTGCTCGCCTTCGCGACGGCGGCCGGTTGGACACGCTACATCCGGGCCGGCATGCTGGACTCTCTGCGCCAGGACTACATTCGGACCGCCTACGCGAAGGGGCTCGGCGAGGCTGCGGTTCTCGTGCGCCATGCGCTACGCAACGCCATCGTTCCCGCTGTCAGCATCATCGCGCTCGACCTCGCGAGCGTGATCTCCGGCGCCGTGATCACCGAAGCGGTGTTCGGCTGGCCGGGCGTGGGCAGCCTGTTCGTCGAAAGCATGGACGGTCGCGACTACCCGGTGTTGATGGGCGTTCTGATGATGGGATCGGCCGCAGTGATCTTGGCCAACATCGCCGCCGACCTGGTGCAGGCGGCGCTCGATCCCCGCATCCGTCATGACTGATGCGGCCAGCCTTGGCGGCGAGGAGATCGAGGTCCGGCGCGGCCTTGTCTTGGGGCTGGCGAGCTTCGCGCGCGGGCCGGCCGCCGGGTCGGCGGCGGTGCTCGCGCTGATCGCGCTCGCCGCAGGCATAGGGCCGATGGTCTCGCCCTACGCCTACGACCAGCAGACGCTGGCGCTCCTCGGCGAGCCGCACCCGCCGTCGCTCGCCCACTGGCTGGGAACCGACGAGCTCGGTCGCGACGCGCTGACGCGGCTCCTCTGCGGCGGCCGCATCTCGCTGGCGGTTGGGCTGTCGAGCGCCCTGGCGGCCACGGGCGTCGGCGCCCTGGTCGGCTCCGTCGCCGGCTATTTCGGCGGCTGGATCGACGCCGTCCTGATGCGGCTCACCGATGTCGTGCTGTCCATCCCCGCCCTACCGCTTGTTCTGGTGATCGCCGGAATGGTGCGTCCGAGCCCAGAGCTGCTGGTGCTGGTCATCGCCGGGCTGATCTGGACTGCGCCGGCGCGCCTTGTGCGCGCGCAGGTGCTCAGCCTTAAGTCGCTCGACTTCGTCGCCGCGGCCCGGGTGCTGGGCGCAGGCTGGCCCCGCATCATCGGGCGACACCTGCTGCCCAACGCGCTGGGCGTCATCGTCGTGTCGGCGACGCTGGCGGTCGGGGGCTCCATCATGCTGGAGTCGGCCCTGTCGTTCCTCGGCTTCGGCGTCCAGCCGCCGATCCCCACCTGGGGCTCCCTGCTCAACAAGGCGGAGCCCTGGCTCGTCAGCGCGCCCTGGCTTTCGGTTCCGCCAGGGCTGGCGATCTTCGCCACCGTCCTCGCGGCCAACGGCCTCGGCGACGCCTTGCGGACGTCGGGCAAGGGGCGCCGCTAGAGCGCGAGCTCCGCCTGGCGAAGGCAGGCCGCCGCATGAGCTTCGCCGACCTCGGCCAGCGGAGGTTCGACCTCGGCGCAGCCAGCGATGGCATGCGCGCAGCGGGTGCGGAACACGCAGCCGGAAGGCGGCGAGAGCGGGCTTGCGACATCGCCGACCAGCGGCGCGCGAGGCCGCCTCGCGAGCGGGTCGACGACGGGCGCGGAGTCGATCAGGGCGCGGGTGTAGGGATGGCGCGGCCGGGCGAAGACCTCGGCCGTGGGCCCGATCTCCATCAGCTTGCCGAGGTAGAGCACCGCCACCCGCGAGCAGAGATGATCGACGAGGGCCAGATCGTGGCCGATGAACAGCACGGCCAGCCCCAACTCGGCCTGAAGGTCCTGCAGAAGGTTGACGATCTGGGCCTGGACCGAGACGTCAAGGGCCGACACCGCCTCGTCCGCCACGATCAGCTCCGGCCCGACCGCCAGGGCCCGGGCGATCCCGACCCGCTGTCGCTGGCCTCCCGAAAGCTCGCGCGGCCATCTGGCGGCGACGGCGGCGGGAAGGCCCACCCGGTCGAGCAGCTGGCGCACCCGGTCCGGTCGCTCGCTCCGCACACCGATGCGGTGGATATCCAGCGCCTCGGCCAGGGTCTCGCTCACAGTCATCGCCGGGTTGAGGCTTGAGGACGGGTCCTGGAAGACCGCCTGCATCCGGCGGCGGACCGGCGCCAGGCGGCGCCCCGACAGGCGGGTGATGTCGCGTCCTGCGAACCGCACCACGCCCGCGGTGGCAGGCTGCAGGCGTAGGATGGCGCGGCCGAGCGTGGTCTTGCCCGACCCCGACTCGCCGACGAGGCCGACGATCTCCCCCGACGCGACGCTGATCGAGACCCCGTCCAACGCCCGGACCGTCCCGCGGCGGCCGACCCACGCGCTACGCACCGGGAAGTGTACGCGCAGGTCCTCCACTTCGAGCAGCGGGTTCAAAGCTCGCGCCACCGAACGCAGCGAGAGGCGCGGGACGCCGTCAAGACGGCCATGGGCGGCAAGGCTCGGCGGCAAGGAGGCTGCGCGAGGGCGCACCGGGGCTCGAAGGCGCATCCGGGCGGGGGAGAGCGGGGGTCTCCGACCGTGCCGGGCAGGGTGCGCAGACGCCGCGGGCCGCCGCCGTGCGAGGCGGACGCTCCAGGCAGGCTGTTCAGCAGCGCGCGCGTGTAGGGATGGCGTGGCGAGGCGAACAGCTCCGCCGTGCGCGCCGTCTCCACGAGGCGTCCGGCGTACATGACCCCGACCCGATCGGCGATCTCGGCGACGACGGCCAGGTTGTGGGTGACGAACAGCAGGGCCATGCCGCGCGCGCGCTGGATGTCCTTCAGCAGCTCGAGGATCTGGGCCTGGACCGTGACGTCGAGCGCGGTGGCGGGTTCGTCGGCGATCAGCAGGCGCGGGCGCCTGGCCAGCGCCATGGCGATCAGGACGCGCTGGCGCATGCCTCCGGACAGTTCGTGCGGATAGGCGCGGACCCGCCGCTCAGGGTCGGGGATGCCGACCTCGGCGATGGCCTCCAGCACCCGCGTCCGGACTGCGGCGGGATCGAGGCGGCGGTCCAGCCGGAGCGCCTCGCCGATCTGGGCTCCGACCGACTGGACCGGGTTGAGGCTCGTCAGGGGCTCTTGAAACACCATGGCGACGGTCCCGCCCCTCACCGCCCGCAGGCCGGCGGGCCGCAAGCCCAAGAGGTCCGTGACAGCGCCTCTCTCGTCCCGGATGCGGATCGCGCCGGCGACCGTGGCGGTCCGGTCGAGCAGACCCATGATCGCCAGACCCGTCGTCGACTTGCCCGACCCGCTCTCGCCCACGATCGCGAAGGTTTCGCCGGGCGCAATGGCGAGGTCCACGCCGTCGACCACTTTCACCGCAGCGCGCCCCGTCGGGACGAAGCTTACCGTTAGGTCGCTGATCTCCAGGATCGCCGGCGCGGCGGCGATCATCCGAGAAGGCCCGATCGCGCCATCTCCTCGCCCGCCCAGGCCACGGGGACGTGGCCATAGCCGAGCAGGGTGTCGTGGAAGCTTCGCGTGTCGCCGCGCCAGCGAGCGCGCAGATCGCGGATCTGCTCCACGCCGAGCCAGTACATCAGCCGTGTCGCCGGCAGCATGAGGTTGCGCGTGACCTCGCCCTCCACGCGCCCCGGCGCGAAACCCGCCTGGTCTGCATAGAAGGCCATGGCTTGCTCCACGGACCATTCGCCGGTGTGCAGGCGGATGTCGACGAGCACGCTGGCGGCGTTGCGGCGCTCCAGCGACTTCAGGAACAGGCGCTCGGCCGGCGTGTAGAAGCCGGGAACCTCCTGCATTAGGTCCTGGGCGTAGCAGGCCCAGCCCTCGACCATGCTCCCGGAGCCCAGCATGGCGACGCCCAGCGCGCAATCGGTCCCGGCCAGACGCGCCATGCGGGAGGCGGAGCGCCGCGCGTAGGCGTTCTGGGTGTGATGGCCCACGCTGCCGTGGTGGACGGCATGGATGACCTTCAAGGCCGCGTCCGAGTGGGCCCGCAGATAGGCGTCGCGGTCACCGGACGGCGGTTGCACCCAATAGACGCTTCCCGCGCCTGCGCCTTCAGCCGGTGGAGACCGGTAGGGCAGGAAGTAGAGCGCCTTGGCGACGCGATCAAAGCAAGGTGAAAGCCAACGGTAGTCGAGCGCGTAGTCGGCCGCCGTCGTGACCAGGGCGCCGCCGCCGCCGAGCGCGTGCGAATCCAGCGCCCGGCAACGCTCGATGACCGCCGCCGGCTCTCCCACGCCCTCAGCAGCCAACGCCTCGAGCTGAGCGGCCCAGCTCCGCGACGGATCGAGCGCGGCGGCCATCTCGACCAGCTCGTCGCCTAAGCGGTCGAAGTCGGCCTCGGCCTTGGTCACGGCGGCCGCGGCGTCCCAGGCGAGCCCATGAGCTTCGCGCATAAGCAGCTCCACGTGCGCGCGACCGCACGCGCCGTCCCGGTCCGGCAGCTCGGCGATCGCCTGCGCGTAGGCGTCGAACGCGGCGGCCGCGTTCTGAGCGGGGCCGCTCCAGGCCTCGCGCCAGTCCGGATGGCGCCGGACGTCCTCGCGCAGGAAATCCGATGCGGCCGCCGCTTCGCGCCTGGCGCGCGCGACCAGGACCCGTGGCGCAGCGACGTCGGCCAAGCGGGCGCAGGCGTCGGAAAGGAAGTCCGGCACAGCCAGCAGGCGCGCCGCCACAGCCTCGCGCCGAACGTCCGCGGTCTGGGGCAGCAGCAGGCTGATGACGCCGAAGGCCGCCTCGCCCGTGTACCAGGCCGGATTGGCGAAGCGCGGCGCGGCTGGATCGTCGCTACGTGCAGGCCCAGGTCACGCTCACCGCGGCCGCCCTCGACGCC